>NZ_JBAKFV010000016.1:92786-115516 GCF_036889365.1 Caulobacter sp. CCNWLW153 | reverse complement strand
GACAACCCCCCCCCCCGCCGCCGGGGGGGGGGGTATTTTTTGGGGGCCGCCCCCCCCCCCCGGGGGGGGGGGCCCCGGGGGGGGGGGGGGGGCCCGTTTTCAGCTGTCGATGAGGCTGCCGATATCGCAGTCACTCCCCCCTCCGTCGGCTTCGCCGACACCTCCCCCAGAGGGGGAGGATCGAAAAAATTACGTTTGTGACCCCATCCCCGCCGTAATCGGCCACCATAAGGGTTGCGAGGGAACGCTTGTCGGTTTTAATGCCGACCTCCAAGTCTCTAGGGGATATCCGACCTATGCGCCTTGCGCTCGCCAGCCTGATCGCCCTCGGCGTCGTTTCGACCGCCGTCGCCCAGGAGCAGCCCGCTCCCGCCGCCGCCCCGGCTCCCGCCCCGGCCGCCGCGCCCGCTGATCAGGCCGCGCCTGCCGATCAAGCCACGCCCGTCGTCCCGGCGCCCGCCGCCGGCACCCCGGAAGCCGCCGCCGCCGCGGCCGCCCCGGAAGCGGTGCGTCCGCCCCCGCCGACCGACCCGGTCTCGGTGAAGATCCTCAGCGTCCTCGACACCATCTGCAAGCCGGCCGTGGTCGGCGGCGACTTCAACGCCCTGGCCAAGGCCGCGGGCTTCAAGAAGAAGCGCGACCTGTGGACGCTGGACCTGGGCAAGCCCTACCAGATCGTCCTCGACAACCCGGGTTCGAACAAGAACGTCTGCACCCTGAACGTCCAGCACGCCCAGGGTCCTGACCAGGCCCAGCACCTGGCCACCGCCCTGCACGACTGGGCGACCTGGGAAAACAGCCCGCAGCTGAAGCTGATCCGCAACGACCAGCTGGTCACGGACGTCAAGCGCCTGACCGTGACCTGGGACAACAACGCCGCCGGCGGCAAGGCCGGCCTCGTCTACGTCCGCATCAAGAAGCTGGACGACAGCTCGATCGGCAAGAACTTCGAACAGGCCCAGATCCTCTACACCACCCAGTGATGGTGCGAGGCTCTCGGAGCTGAAACGCGAAAGGCGCGGAGGGTGACCTCCGCGCCTTTTTCGTTGTCCGGGGAGACCCCCTCCGGCCCTCCGGGCCACCTCCCCCGGAGCGGGAGGATCGTTCTTCTCCTCCCCCGTTTCTCGGGGAGCTGCAGGGACAGCGACTGAGGGGGCTACGCCGCCGCCCGGTCCTCAGCCGCGATGAAGTCCAGGCACCGCTCGGCCACCGCTTCCCAGCCCGGCTCGCCGGGCAGCCAGTGGCTCATCTCGGGGAACTCGTGGAACACCCCGCCCAGGCGGGCGGCGGTCTGGCGGACGGTGGCGGGCGGGTGGACGACGTCCTGGCCGCCGGCGATGGCCAGCACCGGGGCCTTCACCGGGCCGGGGCTGGTGGTCATGAACGGATCAAGCCACCAGTTCAGCGTCTCCCACAGCGCCCGGCCGCTTTCGGCCGTCATGCGGGCATAGAGGGCGCGGCGCCGCTCGCGCGGCAGGCGGTCGAGGCTGTAGCGGCGCACGACGCCGTAGTCGGGCGCGATGGCCTGTAGCCAGTAGGGGCCGAGGGCATAGAGGCTGACGGCCGACACCGCCTCCTCAAGGCTCGCTCCGTGCACGCCCCAGGGCGGGGAGGGGGCCAGCAGGATCAGGCGCTCCACCGGCGCGCGGCCGGCGGCAAGTTGGGCCACCAGGCCGCCCATGGAGTGACCGATCAGGATCGGCGGCCGCTCGCACGACCGGATCAGGCGGGCGATGTCACGGGCATAGTCGCTCATCGACAGGCCGACGACCGAACCGCCGGGACCGCGTCCCGGCAGGTCGGGGGTGAGCACCTTGTGGCCGGCGGCCTCGAACGGCTCTCGAAAACTGTCGAACGTCCAGCCGCCGCAGAAGGCGCCGTGGACCATGATCACCGGAGCCTTCACGCCCGCCTCTTAGGTCAACCCCGCCCGTGTGACTGATACGGACGTTTCAATGGAGCCTACACGCTCTTCTTGCCGCGTGGCGAAGTTTTGGCGGGCGTCGTTGTCGCAGCCTTCGGCTTCGACGCGGTCTTGGCGGCCGTCCTTGGCTTGGCCGCGGCCTTGGCCGGCTTGGCGGCGGGGACCTCGGTCGCCTTCGTCAGCTCCGGATTGACGTTGTTGCGGATCTTGGTCGCCGCCGGCTTGGCGGCCGCGGCCTTGGCCTTGGGAGTCGGCTTCGCGGCCTCGGGTTTGGTCGTTTCCGCCGCCACGGCCGCCTTCGGCTTGGCCGGAGCCTTCGCGGACTTGGCCGCGGGGGCGGCCTTGGGAGCCGCCGTGACCTTTGCCGAGGGCTTCGCGGCGGGCTTGGCCGTTTCCGGCGCGACCGGCGGCTTGGCGGTCGTCCCGGCCTTGGGAGCGGCCTTGGCGGCCGGCGCCGGCGGGGTTTCCGCAGGCGGCGCGGCCTTGGCCTTGGCGGGCGTCTTGGACGCGGCCTTCGCCGCCGGCTTGGCGGCCGGTTCGGCGACCACCGCCTTGGCCCGGCTGGGCGTCTTGGCCTTGGCTGGGGCGCGAGGCTTGGGCGCCGGCGTGGCGACGGCGGTCGGCTCGGCGGCGGGCGCGACTTCCGGCTCAGGCGCCGCGACAGGCGCGGGCTCGGCCTTGGCCTTTGACGGCGGCGCCGACGAGGCCGGACCCAGGCCCTTTTCCGACAGCCACGACTGCACGGTCGCCAGCAGGGCGTCGCTGCCCGGCTCGTCGATCAGCCAGTGGGCGTGGTCGGGATATTCGCGGTAGTCGGCGCCGGCGTACTTGCGGCCGACCAGGCGGACGTCCTCGACCGGCGTGGTGCGGTCTCTCGCCCCGGCCAGCACCAGCACCGGCACGGTCACCTTGGCGGCGTCCACATGCACGGTGCGCGAGGGATCGCGGTCGGGATAGGCCAGGTCCTGCAGCACCCGGCCGGAGTCGTAGACGGCCTTGGCGTAGAGGGCGTCGTGGCGGGCGGCCGGCACGGCGTTGACGACGCCGAACTTGAAGCCGGTCTTCCACATCTTCACCGGCTTGGGCGCGCCGCCCTGGGTCAGCACGGCGTTGAGGAAGGTGATGATCGGCGACAGCTTGGGCTTGCCGCGCGCGTCGGCCGGCGAGGCCGGGGCGAACAGCACGATGCCCGAGGCCAGGCCGCTCTCGGCCAGCTTCTGGGCGATCAGGCCGCCCATGGAATGGCCAAAGACGATCGGCTTGACCCCGTCGCGGGCCGCCGTCACGGCCGCCGCGGCGCTGAGTTCGGCCACATAGTCGGCCAGCGACAGGCCGGCCAGGTCCGGCGAGGGCGGTCCGGCCGTGCGCAGGGCGGGCCGGATGGTCGGCGTCTCGACCGCGTAACCCGCCTTGCGGAAGGTGTCGGCCACCGGATCCCAGCTGTCGCCAGCCATGCCGTAGCCGTGGATCATCAGGATGGTTCTGCTCAAGGCCCGCGTCTCCCAAACCCCATTGGGGCATGGCGCGCGGGCCTTCGGTGTCAGGCGACGCGCGCGAACCCCGAGAAAGCGGCGACCATCTGTTCGTAGACGCCGCGCTTGAAGGGTACGATCAGTTCGGGCGTTTCGTCGAGAGCGCCCCAGCGCCAGGCGTCGAACTCCACCTCGCCGTGGGCGGCCAGGTCGATCTCGGCCTCGTCGCCGGTGAAGCGGAAGGCGAACCACACCTGCTTCTGGCCCAGGTATCCGCGCGCGCGCTTGGAGCCCATGAAGTCGGCCGGATAGTCGTAGGTCAGCCAGCCCTCGGTGCGGCCCAGAAGCTCGGCCGACTGCACGCCGGTCTCTTCATAGAGCTCGCGGCGGGCGGCGGTTTCCAGGTCCTCGCCCTCGTCGACCCCGCCTTGCGGCAGCTGCCAGTTGTAGGGCGGTTCCTGCTTGTGGCGCATGCCCAGCCAGACGCGGCCGTCGGTGGGGTGGAACAGGGCGACGCCCACATTGGGGCGGTAGAGCGAAAGGTCGATGTCGGCGATCATCGCTTGGCGATAGCCGAAGCCGGCGCCAGTTGCACGCCCCGCGCATTGAGGCCGCCGGCCCAGTTGCGCACCTGGCTGATGGTCACCGGATAGGCGAAGCCCACGCCCAGCGACTGGCCGCGCGCGCTGGCGCCCGACTCCAGGGCCCGCAGCTGGCCCTCGATGGCTTCGGCCGACAGGTCGTCGTCGATGCCGCGCTCGGCCGAGGCGCGGGGGATCGGGCCGCCGCGGCGGGCGGCCGCGCCGTCGTCGACGAAGGCCAGGCCCCGAGCCTTCAGGGCCGTGGTGAAGGTGGCCATGGCCGGGTCGGAGGCCAGGAACTTCGAGCCCAGATAGTTGGTCAGGCCGAAATAGCCGGTGGCGCGCGACATCAGCCATTCCAGCTTGCGCACCGTCTCGTCGGGCCGGTTGGCGGCGATCAGGGTGTAGGGGCCCGGATCGTTGGCCGGATAGTCGTTGGGCTCCATCGGCGTCTCGAGCAGCACCTCGTGGCCGTGCGAGCGGGCCAGGTCGATCCAGCCCTGAAGGCCCTCGGCGTAGGGGGCGAACGACAGGGTGATTTCGGGCGGCAGGGTCTCGATGGCGGCGCGGGTTGTCTGGGCGTTGAGGCCCAGGCCGCCGATCACCAGGGCCACGCGCGGGCGGCCGTCGGGAGTGAACGGGCGGGCATAGGCCTCGGCGACGGTGCGGCCGTCGGGCGCGATCACCGGCAGCGGGCCGCCGCCGGGGCCTGGGGCCGACAGGCCGGGCAGCGGGGCCTGGACCAGGGCGCCGCCCGACGCAACCGGCGCGGCGGCCAGGTCGGTGAAGGCTTCGGGCGCCTCTTCGGTCGACGCCTGGCGGGCGAAGGGCTGGGTCGACAGGTCCATCTGGCCCGGCAGCAGCGGGGCTTCCTCGGCGCCTTCGGCGGCCAGGGCCTCGCGCCAGCCGTCGGGCGCGCCCTTGGTGGCGCCGATATCCGACAGCGACAGGCGGATGACCGGGGCGCCGGCCTTGGGGTCGCCGGTGACCAGCACCAGCACGGCCAGGGTGAGCAGGAACAGGAAGGCCGCGCCGCTGGCGCCGATATAGGGATTGGCCGCGGCCGCCATCAGGCGCGCGCGCAGGTTGCCGCCGTCGGCGGACTCGGGCGCGGCGGCGGTGTAGGCGGGCTTGCGGGAGAACACGGCGGCCATGGGATGGGCTTAGCGGGCAAGCTTCCAAGATATGGTTAACAGGGTTCGCCCAAACCTGCGGCGAAATGGCGATCCGCTGCTTTTCTCAGCGAAGCGCGGCGCGGAAATGACCGTCAGGCGAGGTTGGGCGCAAAAGCGGTGGCCAAGCCTTCCCGCCGGTCGATCCTCGGGCGCAAGCTTCTCGTGAGGAGACCTCGCCATGAGCCTGACCGAGTTCGCCTGCTTCACCGATCCTTCGCGCGCCGAAGACCGCGCCGCGTGCCTGGCCGCCGTGCTGCGGGCCGCGGCGGGGCTGGCCGTCGGCCTGGCCGTGGTGGTGATCGCGGCGTTGGGGATGAGCTGAAGCTACCCTCTCCCAGAGGGAGAGGGCGTGGGAGGGTGTGGGGTTACGCTGTTTGCGGTCCCATCACCCTTCAGTCGCAGTCTTATCCGGAAAAGTCCCTAACCCCTCACCCTCCCATGCTGCGCATGGGCCCCTCCCTCTCCCTTTGGGAGAGGGATCAGGGTGTTACTTCTTCTCGACCGGGGGCTTGCCGCCGACGGCCGCGGCCTTGGCGGTGACCTCGGCGATCTTGGGCTGCGGCTTGGGCAGCTTCGGCACGGCCTCGACCGAGCCGGCCTTCAGAACGGCCAGGGCCCGCGACAGCTGGAAGTCGTCCTTCTTCTCGTCGAAGCCGGCCGGCGGCGCCTCGGCCGGGACGTGGGCGCCCTTGCGGGTCTTGCCCTCGTCGGCGTTGAGCGCGTTCTTGAAGCTGGCCTCGCTGAACCACACGCGGTTGGCGATGTCCTGAGCCTGGTCCTTGGTCTGGGCCACTTCCAGGTCGGGCTCGATGCCGGTCTTCTGGATCGAGCGGCCCGACGGGGTGAAGTAGCGGGCCGTGGTCAGCTTCAGGGCGCCGTCGGCGCCGCCGCGCAGCGGGATCACGGTCTGCACCGAACCCTTGCCGAAGCTGGTGATGCCCACCAGCTCGGCCCGGTGGCGGTCCTGCAGGGCGCCGGCGACGATTTCGGCCGCCGAGGCCGAGCCCTGGTTGATCAGCACCACCATCGGCAGGCCGTTCAGGATGTCGCCCGGGGTGGCGTTCAGGCGCTGGATGTCGCGCGGATTGCGGCCGCGCTGGCTGACGACCTCGCCGCCCTCCAGGAACAGGTCGGCCACGCCGCGCGCCTGGTCGAGCAGGCCGCCCGGATTGTTGCGCAGGTCGAAGACCAGGCCCTTCATCTGCGGGTTCTTGGCCTGCAGGTCCTTGATGGACGCGGCCAGGGCGTCGGTGGACTTCTCGTTGAAGCCGGGCAGGCGCACGTAGCCGTAGTCGCCTTCCATGCGGGCGATGGCGGCTTTGGGCTTGATGACCTCGCGCACCAGCTTCAGTTCGATCGGATCGGACTTCTCGCGGGCGATGGTGATGGCCACCGTCTCGCCGGCCGGGCCGCGCATCTGCTTGACGGCCTCGTTGACCGTCAGGCCCAGCACCGACTGGCCGTTGACGGCGGTGATGTAGTCGCCGGCCTGGACGCCGGCCCGGGCGGCGGGCGTGCCGTCCATCGGCGAGATGACCTTGACCACGCCTTCCTCGCTGGTGACCTCGATGCCGAGGCCGCCGTACTCGCCGCGGGTGGTGTCCTGCATGTCCTCGAAGCTGTCGGGCGACAGGTAGCCCGAGTGCGGGTCGAGGCTGGTCAGCATGCCGTCGAGGGCGGCTTCGATCAGCTTCTTGTCGTCGACTTCGGTGACGTACTGGTCCTCGACGGTGGCGAGCACGTCGCCGAACAGTTCGAGCAGCTTGTAGGTCTTGGCTTTCTGCGAGGGGATGGTCGCTTGGGCGATGGGGCTGACGTAGGCCATGGTCCCCGCGCCGAGGACGAAGGCCGAAACACCGATGAGCAGGTACTTGCGCATAAGGCCAGAATGGCTCCCTGGCGGCGCGGACGCCGCGTTCGATACTCAAGCGGCGCGAACGCCGCCTCTTATACTCCGGCCCCGTCCATCCCCGACGCGGGCCGCGTCATGATGAACGCCCATCATTGCTGAAAAAGTCGTCTACCGCGACTCCTGCTTCAGCCAGCGCCCCGGATCGGCCGGAACGCCGTTCTCACGCACTTCAAGATAGAGCTCCGGCTCCAAAGGTCCACGGTCCGTCATGCGTCCGAGACTGGCGCCGGCTGCGACTGATTGTCCGGGCGCCACCGAAACGTCGGCCATGCCGGCCATGACCAGATGGTAGGCGCCCTGGGCGCGGACGATCACCACCATGTCCCAGCCGTTCAGCGGGCCGGCGTATTCGACCGTGCCGGCGACGGGGCTGCCGACGCTCTGGCCCTTGGCGGTGCGGATCGACAGGCCCTCGGCCTTGCCGCCCACGGGCAGGGCGTCGCCCCAGCGGCGGACGGTCTCGCCGGGCGCGGGCGCGCGCAGCACGAGCGGGCCGGTGGCCGCCCCCGTCGACAGGCCGTCGGTCAGGGCGCCCAGGGTCTGGCGCTCCTGGTCGGCGGCGATGGCGTCCTGGGCGTAGGCGCGCTCCAGCTGGGTCTTCTCGACGATCATCCGCTCCAGCTCGCCGCGGCGGTCGGCCATGGCGCTCTCGGCGGTGAACAGCTGCTCGGAGGCGGCGGCGGCCTCGCGGCGCAGGGCCCCGACGGCGCGGGCCTGGCGAGCGTAGGCCTCGGCGCGGGCCTGCAGGTCGGGCGTCATGGCCCGGATCAGGATCGCCGCCCGCACCGCGTCGCGGGCGTCGCCGGGATTGACCAGCAGGGCCGGCGGCGGATTGCGGCGGAAGAGCTGCAGGGCGCTGAGCAGCCGGGCCAGCTGACCCCGGTCGCGCCCCAGTTCGCCGATCAGCGCCGACTCCCGCCGGTGCAGGGTCTCCAGCCGGGCGCGCTTGACGTCGACGTCAGCCCCCGCCGAGACCTGCTGCTGGTTCAGCCGGGCCAGCTCGGCCCGCAGGTCCTCGATCTCGCGACGGGTGTCGGCGGCCTGCTGCAGGTCGCGGGTGCGCTGGTCGCCGATCTGCTGCGCGACGACGGCCCCCGCTCCGGCGAGGAGCAGGGCGCAGGCGCTGGCGGCGAGGATCGCGGGGCGACGGGGCATAGAATCCCTATCTGCCTGAGGGCGCAGCGGTTTCAAAGGCCTTGCCCCACCAACCGCCCGTCATTGCCGCCCTTGTGGCGGCAATGACGGGAAGAGAAGTGGAGGGGCCGGCCCCGCAGCTTAATCGCGATGATACGGCGAGCCGCCCAGGATGGTGGCGGCGCGGTAGATCTGTTCGGCCAGCATGGCGCGGGCCAGGGCGTGCGGCCAGGTCTGCGGGCCGAAGGCCAGCAGTTCGTTGGCTTGGCTGAGGATCGACGGGTCCAGCCCGTCGGCGCCGCCGATCAGGAACACGATCCTGCGCTGGCCGTCGTCGCGCAGCCGTTCCAGCCGGCCGGCGAAGGCCCGCGAGGTGTGGACCTTGCCGTGCTCGTCGCAGGCGACGACATAGGCACCTTCCAGGTGGGGGCGCAGCACCTCGGCCTCGGCGGCCTTGCCCGGCTTGCGGGCCTCGACCTCGAGGATCTCGACGGGCCCCAGCGCCAGGGCGCGGCCGGACGCCGTGGCGCGGGACGCGTAGTCCAGCGCCAGCTGCGCCTCGACCATGCGGCCGAGCTTCCCGACGGTGAGGATGGTGATCTTCATTTTGGGGAGAGCGTGGCGAGACCCCGCCCCGAGCGCTGCTCAGGGGCGAGGCCCGTCCTGCGAGAGATCAGTTCGACGAAGCCGCCGGCATCCGGTGCGGGGCGTCGACGGCCCAGATCTTCTCGATGTTGTAGAAGCTGCGCACTTCGGGGCGGAACAGGTGGACGACGACGTCGCCGGCGTCGATCAGCACCCAGTCGCAGTGCGGCAGGCCTTCGACCCGGGCCTTGCCCAGGCCATGGTCCTTCAGCGCGCGCAGCACGTGATCGGCAAGAGCGCCGACGTGACGATGCGAGCGGCCCGAAGCCACGATCAGGCTGTCGGCCACGGAGCTCTTGTCCGTCAGGTCGATGTGGACGATGTCCTGGGCCTTGTCGTCGTCGAGGCGGTCCAGGATCAGGCGCTCCAGCGCCTTGATGTTCAGGTCCGTACTGAGCGTCGGATTTTCAGTCGAGGATTCGGCCTTGGCCGTTCCCTCGTGCGCCGTCGGCGCGGGGTCGCTACGCAGCGGAATGCTCCTTATTGGCTTCGCGCAAAGCCCCTCATAGCATGGAAAGACTCGAAACGTGAGGGGGATCGTGGTCGCAGGTCCGCCGGACGCGGATTCCTGGCCTTGCACCTCGTCGCGCGCTAGAGCTTCGGACGGGGTTCGAGGGGGTGTTGATGAAGTGCGAGGTCGAGGCGGGGCTGGTGGTCGAACGCCTGCGCAAGCTGGGTCTCATCGCCCTCCTGTCGGTCCTGGCCGCGCCGCCGGCCCTGGCGGCCGAGCCGCCGCTGACCTTGAAGGCGTTGCGCGACCTGCCGCCGGCGCAGATCGTCGCCCGCGCCTTCGCCTCGTCCCTTGAGCCGGATCCGCGGGCCAGGGTCACGGACACCGCGCCCGACAGCTACGCGCTGGACAAGGTCGAGACGTCGCTGGCGCCGCGCCCGGTCGCCGACCGCGTGTGCCGCCAGCAGGTCCTGACCTTCCGGTTCGCGCCCCAGGCCGCCACGGCGACGCATCGCACCATCGATCCGCCGTCCGTCGTCGACCGGCTGACGCTCGCCGAGCACTACCTGTTGGTCGCGCCGGGACGGTCGGATTGCGCCGGCGCGGCCTGGCCGCCGTTCCGGGCCTCTTCCGACGCCGTGGCCGGCCTCGGGGTCCGCCGGTTGGAGGCGTTGCTGGCCGCGCCAGAGCGCTGGCGGTTCAGCTGCGTTCAGCCCGGCTGCGATCTTTCCAAGGTGCGGGTGCAGGACCTGCGCGGCGTCTGGGGCGAGGCGGGCGGCGAGCTGATGCTCAACGGCGAGATGGCCGGGCGGACGGGCTGGACCATCACCATGTCGGCGAAGGACGACGTCGCCGTCCTGTCGACCGGACCGACGCCGCCGAGCTAGGGCCGGCTCAGCCCTTGGTCTGGCGCGCCCGCAGGGCCGTGGACGAGGCGAAGTTCAGCGGGCCGGTGAGATAGACCCAGGCCGGGACGTCGGCGTCGGCGATGGTCGCCGCGGCGCTGGCCGGGCGGCGGGCGAAGGCGAAGCGGCGGGCGGCCGGCGAGGAGCGGGCCTTCAGCGCGGCCCACGGCCGCGAGACCACGGCCACGGGGACCTCGCGCATGATCTGGGTCCAGCCGCGCCAGCGGTGGAAGGTGGCCAGGCTGTCGGCGCCCATCACCCAGACGAACTTCACGCCCGGGAAGCGGGCCTTCAGCACGCGCAGGGTGTCGATGGTGTATTGCGAGCCCAGGCGCGTCTCGGCGTCCGAGACGATCATGCTCGAGCCGCGCGCCCAGCGGCGGGCCTCGTCCATGCGCTCGGCCAGGGGCCGCGTCTCGCGCGAGGATTTCAGCGGGTTCTGCGGCGAGACCAGCCAGATCACCTTGTCGAGGTTCAGGCGATGCAAGGCCGTCTCGGCCACGTGGGCGTGGCCCTCGTGCGCCGGGTTGAAGCTGCCGCCGAACAGCCCGACGCGCATGCCCGGCTCCAGATGGAAGCCGAGGCGATGGGCGCTGGGGCGGCCGGCCTCAGGGACGAGTCTGGCCGGTCCCGCGAACCACATACTTGAACGTCGTCAGTTGCTCGGCCCCGACCGGACCGCGGGCATGAAGCTTGTCGGTGGCGATGCCGATCTCGGCGCCGAAGCCGAACTCGCCGCCATCGGCGAACTGGGTGGAGGCGTTGACCAGCACGATGGCGCTGTCGACCTGGCTGACGAACCGCTCGGCGGCGGCCACGTCCTCGGTGACGATGGCGTCGGTGTGGCCAGAGCCGTAGGCAGCGATGTGCCGGGCCGCGCCATCGACGCCGTCGACCACGGCCACGGCGATGATCGGGGCCAGGTACTCGGTGGTCCAGTCTTCGACGCTGGCGGCCTTCAGTTCCGGCTCGATGGCGCGGGCGGCCGCGTCGCCCCGGATTTCGCAGCCGGCCTTGATCAGTACGTCGGCGATCGGCGGCAGCAGCTTGCCGGCCGCGGCGCGGTCGATCAGCAGGGTTTCGGCCGAGCCGCACACCGAGACGCGGCGCATCTTGGCGTTCAGCACGATGTCGGCGGCCTTCTTCAGGTCGGCGGCCTCGTGCACGAAGACGTGGTTGAGGCCTTCCAGATGGCCCAGCACCGGGGCGCGGGCCTCGGCCTGGACGCGGGCGACCAGGCTCTTGCCGCCGCGCGGGATGATCAGGTCGATCGACCGATCCAGGCCCGACAGGATGGCGCCGACGGCGGCGCGGTCGGTAGTGCGCACCATCTGCACCACCTCGTGCGGCAGGCCGGCGGCGGCCAGGCCCTTCAGCACGGCGGCGTGGATGGCGAGGTTCGACTCGATGCACTCCGAACCGCCGCGCAGGATCACGGCGTTGCCCGACCGCAGGGTCAGGGCCGCGGCGTCGGCCGTCACGTTGGGACGGCTTTCGTAGATCATGGCGATGACGCCGATCGGCGTGCGCACGCGGGCTATGTCCAGGCCGTTGGGACGCTGCCAGCGGGCGGTCTCCACGCCCAGGGGGTCGGGAATGGCCGCCACGGCCTCGACACCGGCGGCCACGCCTTCCAGGCGCTGCTCGTTGAGCATCAGCCGCTCGATCATCGGCGGGGTCAGGCCGTTGGCGCCGGCCTTTTCCAGGTCGCGGGCGTTGGCGGCCAGGATGGCCGGGGCCTCGGCGCGGATGGCGGCGGCGATGGCGGTCAGGGCGGCGGTGCGCTGGGCTGGCGTGGCGAGGCGGAGCGCGCGCGCGCCTTCGCGGGCCGCCTGGCCCATCGCCCTCATCGTCGCCTGCAGGCCCCCGGCCGCGTCGTCCATGGCTCGTCCGTCCCCGGATATGCTCAGATTGAGGCTTACCTAGGCCCTTTGGAGCGTGGGGGAAATGGCCAATTGCTGGCGGTGGTCCGAGAAAGCTTGAACGGCATGTCAGGATCTCCCGACATAATGTCAGGTTGACATGACATTATGCTCGTGTCAGGTTTGCCTTACATCAACGGGAGGCGAGCCATGCTGGCCATCGGAAAGTTCCACACCTCGGCGCACAAGCGCTACGTGATCCGCACCATGGCGTTCATGATCCCCTATGTGCTGGTCAATACCGGCGCGATCTTCGGGGCCTTCGACGACATCAGGACGCCGGTGGCGGCCTGGGCGCTGGCCCTGGTGGTCTCGGCGCCGGTGGTCGGTCAGATCTGGGCGACCCTGGCCCTGATGGCCGAGTCCGACGAGTTCGTCCGCGCGCTGGTCGCCAGGCAGTTCATCGTCGCCTCGGGCGTGGCCATGGCCCTGTTCTCGGTCTGGGGCTTCGGCGAGAGCTACGCCCACGCCCCGCACCTGCCGGGCTGGCTGATCTATCCGCTGTTCTGGGGCGTGTTCGGGGTCGTCTCGCCCTTCATCCGGAGCACCCGATGAAGAACCGCCTGAAACTGCTGCGCGTCGAGCGCGGCTGGACCCAGGAGCAGATGGGCCAGGCCCTGGGCGTCTCGCGCCAGGCGGTCAACGCCCTGGAGACCGAAAAGCACGATCCCTCGCTCGACCTCGCCTACCGGATCGCCGCCGTCTTCGAGCGGCCGATCGAAGAGATCTTCGAAAACCCGCACGTCCGCTGAAGACGTTCCCCGAAAGCTAGGAGACCCCCATGTCGCTCGCCTTCCTCGGCGGCCGCGCGGTCGCGCGCGCCTGCATCATCGTCCTGATCGTCCTCTTGGGCCTCGGGATCGCCGTTTCCGTCGCCCGGGCGCAGCCCGCCTTGGCGAGCGACCGCCTGTCGGTCGAGGTCGTGGGGCAGGGGCCCGACGTGGTCCTGATCCCGGGCCTGGCCTCCTCGCGCGAGGCGTTCCGGCCGCTGGCCGACAGGCTGAAGGCCACGCACCGCGTGCACCTGGTGCAGCTGTCGGGCTTCGCCGGCCAGCCCTGGACCGGCGGCGACGGCCCGTTCGTCGACCCGGCTGTCGAGGCCCTGGCGGCCTATATTCGTTCGGCCGGCCTCAAGCGGCCGGCGGTGATCGGCCACTCCATGGGCGGCCTGTCGGGCCTGCTGCTGGCCCAGCGTCACCCCGACCTCGTTGGCCGGGTGATGACCGTCGACACCCTGCCGTTCTACAGCGCCATGTTCGGCCCGACCGCCACGCCGGCCAGCGCCAGGCCGTTCGCCGACCGCATGGCGGCCGGGATCCTGTCGGCCAGCCCCGAGGCCTTCGCCGCCCAGCAGGCGGCCGCCGCCAAGGGCCTGTCGAAGACCCCGGCCATGCAGGAGACTATCGTCGCCTGGTCGCTGGCTTCCGACCGCAAGGCCGTGGCCAAGGCGATTTCCGAAGTGATGACGCTGGACGCCCGTCCGGGCCTGGCGGCCATGAAGACGCCGGTCACCGCTCTCTATGCCGTCGACGCCGAAGGCGCGCTGCCGCCGGCCGTGGTCGGGGCGCTGTGGATGCGCGAGTACGACGCCCTGCCCGGTGTGAAGCTGGTCCGCGTCGACAGCAGCCGCCACTTCATCATGGCCGACCAGCCCGAGGCTTTCGCCAAGGCGGTCGAGGGGTTCTTGAAGTAGAAGATCCTCCCCCTGAAGGGGGAGGTGTCGCCGAAGGCGACGGAGGGGGAAGTCTCTTGGAGATTGGCCGGTTCAGCGGAAGCTGAAAACGACCCCCCTCCGGCCCTCCGGGCCACCTCCCCCAGAGGGGGAGGATCTTCGGCGTAGATGCTCCCCCTCTGGGGGAGCTGTCGGCAAAGCCGACTGAGGGGGTCTTACCCCCCCACCGCCAGATCATCCGCGTGGATCATCGGGCCCTCGGTGAAGCCCAGCTCGGCCTCGATGGCGTCGCTGCGCAGGCCGGCGATCTTGTGGGCGTCGGCGCTGTCGTAGCGCACGAGGCCGCGAGCGACCTCGCGGCCGGTCTCGTCGCGAACGCGGACGGCGTCGCCCTTGTCGAATGGGCCCTCGACGGCGCGGACCCCGGCCGACAGCAGGCTCTTGCCGGTCTTCAGGGCGGCCACGGCGCCGGCGTCGACCGTCACCCAGCCCTGCGGGGCCAGCGAGCCGGCGATCCAGGCCTTGTAGGCGGCGGCGGGCGAGGCGGCGGCCTCGATCAGGGTCGCGGGCGCGCCCTCCTCGATGGCGGCCAGCGGACGCGGGCGCGAGCCCAGGGTGATCAGGGTGGCGCAGCCGGCGGCGCGGGCGATGCGGGCGGCGGCGATCTTGGTGGCCATGCCGCCGGTGCCCACGCCGGCGGCGGCGTTGGCGCCCTCGGCCATGGCGGCGATCGCCGGGGTGATCTCCGAGACGCGCGGAATGTGGGTGGCGGACGGATCGCGACGCGGGTCGGCGGTGTAGAGGCCGTCGATGTCGGACAGCAGCACCAAGAGGTCGGCGCCCGCCAGCTGGCCGACGCGGGCGGCCAGGCGATCGTTGTCGCCGTAGCGGATCTCTTCGGTGGCCACCGTGTCGTTCTCGTTGACCACCGGAACCACGCCCAGCGACAGCAGGGTCTCGACCGTGGCGCGGGCGTTCAGCCAGCGACGGCGGGTCTCGGTGTCGTCGCGGGTCATCAGGATCTGGGCGACGCCGACGCCGTGCGGCTCGAAGGCCTCTTCCCAGGCCCGCATCAGCAGGCTCTGGCCGGCGGCGGCGGCGGCCTGCTTTTCAGGCAGGGTGATCTTGCGACCGGACAGGCCCAGGCGCCGGCGTCCCAGCGCCCCCGCGCCGGACGAGACCACGACCACCTGCTTGCCGGCCGCGCGCAGGGCCGCGGCGTCGGCGCAGAACGCCTCCAGCCAGCCCTTGTTGGCCGCGCCGGTGGCGGCGTCGACCAGCAGGGCCGAGCCGACCTTGAACACGATCCTCCGGGCCTGGCCCAGAGGTCCCCCGACCCCCAGGTTCACGGCTGCCAGCCCCCCGGCGTCTCCTCGACGTGGTCCTCGTCCTCCTCGATCTCGGCCACCGCGTCGCCGCGGCGCACACGCACCTGGCGATAGGCCGCGCGCAGGAGCTCGGTGACCCCTTCGCCCGACACGCCTGAGATCAGCAGCGGCTTGACGCCGGCGACGGCTTCCAGCTCGGCCTGCTTGGCCGCGCGGGTCTCCTCGTCCAGGGCGTCGATCTTGTTCAGCGCCAGGATCTCGGACTTGTCGCCCAGCTCGTCGCCATAGGCCTCGAGCTCGCCGCGGATCGTGGACCAGGCGCCGACGATGTCGTCCTGGGTGGCGTCCACCAGGTGGATCAGGGTGGCCGAGCGCTCGACGTGGCCCAGGAACCGGGTGCCGAGCCCCGCGCCTTCCGACGCGCCCTCGATCAGGCCGGGGATGTCGGCCAGCACGAAGCGCTCGCTGGTCGACAGGTCCACGACGCCCAGGTTCGGGGTCAGGGTGGTGAAGGGATAGTCGGCGATCTTCGGCTTGGCGGCGCTGGCGGCCGCCAGGAAGGTCGACTTGCCGGCGTTGGGCAGGCCCACCAGGCCGACGTCGGCGATCAGCTTCAGCCGCAGCCAGAGCCAGCGCTCCTCGCCTTCCTGGCCGGGGTTGGCCCACATCGGGGCCTGGTTCACCGGACCCTTGAAGTGCAGGTTGCCCCAGCCGCCGTTGCCGCCCTTGGCCAGCAGCACGCGCATGCCCGGCTCGTCGAGGTCGACGATCAGGGTCTCCTTGTCCTCCTCCAGCACTTCGGTGCCGACGGGGACCTTCAGGACGATGTCGTCGCCGGCCGCGCCGTGGCGCTGGCGGCCCATGCCGTGCACGCCGGTGCCGGCCTTGAAGTGCTGCTGGTAGCGATAGTCGATCAGGGTATTGAGGCCCTCGACGGCCTCGATCCAGATGTCGCCGCCGCGACCGCCGTCCCCGCCGTCGGGGCCGCCGTATTCGATGTACTTCTCGCGTCGGAAAGACACCGACCCGCCGCCGCCGTTTCCGGAGCGGATGAAGATCTTGCATTGATCCAGGAATTTCATGCGCGTCTTTTGTCCCAACACGGGTTTCGCGTCGAGCAAAATGGGCTTTGCGCAACCTGTGGAACGCGCGACCAAGCGCCGCCCGTGTCGATATTGCGACAAACAAGCGCTGCCCTGAACGCTGTTCGGCGTCGTGACGAAATGTTAAACACGCGGTGCGACAAACGGTCTCGGGGCGAAAATTCTCTATTTCTCGTGGAGGGGGGAGGCGTCCGTTGTCGACGGAAGCGAACGTCAGGGATGAACTCGATCAGGACCTCAAGGACCTGACGCTGCAGACGCTGTGCCGCAAGTATGCGGGCGAGGCGTCCATCCACCGCAACATCCTGATGAGCCGCGGCACCGGCGTGACCGGGACGTGGCGCGACTTCCGCGCCTTCCTCGGCGACATCGGCACGCGACCGTCCGAAAACCACGTCCTGGTGCTGATCAACCGGCTCGAGCGCACCTATGGCCCAGGCCGCGCCCGCTGGATGACGCCCGAGGAGCAGGCCGCGCACGAGGCCGATTTCGACCGCGTCCAGGCCGAGAAGAAGCGCGAGGCCCAGAAGATCGAGCACGAGGCCGCCGCCATCCGCCGAGCCAAGGCCCCGAACGCTCCGAATTTCGGCCAGTTCACGCCAATGGCCGGCCAGCAGGTCAGCTTCACCGACGTGGCCAGGAAGCTGAACATCCCGGTCGGCGCCCTGTCCAAGACCATGGCCGGCGGCCGCAGCGCCGACGAGCTGGTCAAGCGCGCGGCCAGCGCCGCCGAAGTGATCAATACCGAGGCCAGCTGGCTGCCGCCGGATCCGGCCCGCAAGGCCAACTTCTTCGAGGCCTTCCGGATCTGGCACATGCAGGTGCAGCCGCAGTTCAGCCGTGCGGCCACCCCGACCTTCCTGTTCCTCTACATCGCCCTGCCGGTGATGAAGGAATGTCGTGACGAGCTGGTCGACCTGAACCTGTGGAACCCGCTGGGCCAGCGGGCCCTGACCGCCCGCGACAACCACATCTCGTGGAAGAAATACTGCGAGTTCATGCCGAGGGCCCAGGTGGCGATGATGGAGATTCCCATCTACGCGACCTATTCGCTGCTCAGCGACCTCGACGCCCTGTGCGAGCGCATCGTCACCGCCGAAAAGCGGTTCCGCGAAGGCCCGCAGAAGGTGATCCACACCCACCGGGCGGCGTAATGAGATCCTCCCCCTGAAGGGGGAGGTGTCGGCGAAGCCGACGGAGGGGGCAGTAACTGCTCCCCGCCGGCGACTTCGTTGAATTCAACAGAAACTTCCCCCTCCGGCCCTTCGGGCCACCTCCCCTTTCAGGGGGAGGATCTTCAGCGCGGCGCCTTCAGCCCCGTCTTCACGGGCGCCTCGCGGTCGATCGTCAGCCAGCCGTCCTTGCCGACCGTCAGCTCGCCCAGCTGGATCACCGTGCGCTGGTTCCACACCGGATCGGTCTTGGCTTCCTCTTCCTTGCCCTGGCCGACGAAGTAATAGAGCAGCGCCCGGCCGTCGTTGACCACGACGTCGGGATGGTGGCCGAGGTCGCGGTCGGTGGCCTGGCTGCCCGGCTTGTCGAGGATGAAGCCCGGCTGGCGCTCCCAGGTCACGGCGTCCTTGGAGCGCAGCACGGCAAGGCCCTTCCAGGCGTCGGCGATCATCCACCAGGACCCTTCGAAGAAGAACACCTTGGGGCCTTCGCCGGCGAAGTCGGCGACGAAGGCGGGCTGGCGGGTCCAGGTCTTCAGGTCGGGGCTGTCGGCGAAGAAGATCCGGCTGTCCTTGCGCTCGTCCTTGAACCACATCCGGTAGCCGCCCTGCGGGGCCTTGATGACGCCGGCGTCGATCACCCGGTCCGAACCCAGCTCCAGGGTGTCGGCGCAGGCCCAGGCCTTCAGGTCGGTGGAGGTCAGGTGAACGATCTTCGCGCCGGCTTGCGGCAGGTTCCAGCGGTGGAAGATCCCCGGCACCACGGTCAGGAACATGTGGTGGACGCCGTTCTCGGTGAAGATCTCGGGCGCCCAGAGGGTTTCACCGGTGCAGGCGGCGGGGATGTTCGCCGTGCCGGCGTATTTCCACGACAGGCCATCCTTGGAGGTGGCCACGCCGATGGCGGTGGCGTGCAGCCAGGCGACGTCCTTGGGGTCTTCCAGTTTCAGGGTGGCGCGGCGGTTGGTGTAGAACATCCGCCACAGCTTGTCGGTCCTGTCCCAGGCGATGGCGACATCGGCCGCGCCGTCGAACACCGGGTCGCGATAGAGCGGCTTCTGGGCCTGCGCGAGCGCGGCGGCGGGCGCGGTGAGGGTCAGAGCCAGCGCCAGACCGGCCAGAACACGACGATGCATGATGCCTCCCATATTATGGGCTTGTATCTTACATGATGTGCGCTCGTATCTCTACCTCCCGTCATTCCCGCCCTCGTGGCGGGAACCCCTCTGTCAGCCGCAAGGGCAGGAGGGGCGGCGTGCTCAGCACGCCGCTCGCGCCTGACGTGGAAGCGGAGCCAGGGTTTCCCGCCACGAGGGCGGGAATGACGGGAGTAATGGGGGAGGGCTTTCTCAGGCCAGCCAGACCATCATCCGCGTGGGCACGCTGGCCCCGCGCGAGACCGAGTCCTTTTCCGCGACGACGCCGGTGTAGAGGAAGCCGGCCTTGACCAGCACCTGGCCCGAGGCGGGGTTGTCGGCGAAGTGGCCGGCGACGACCAGCTTGCGCCGCCAGTCGTGGGCGGCCCAGGACAGCGCGCCTTGCAGGGCTTCGGTGGCCAGGCCCCGGCCCCAGAACGGCCGGCCGATCCAGTAGCCGACCTCGAGCCGGCCGTCCTCGTTGGGGAAGAAGCCCAGCACGCCGACGACGCCGGCGTCCTCCAGGTCGATGACGAAGGTGGCGTTGCGGCTCCAGTCCTGGGCCTGGACCCGGGCCACGAACTCTTCGGCGTCAGCCTGGCCGTAGGGCCAGGGCATGCGGGTGGTCATCTTGGGGATGGCGTAGTCGGCGCCCAGGCTGGCGATGCGCGGCGCGTCGGACATGTCCGGCGCCCGCAGGGCGAGCCGCCGCGTCTCGATGACGGGACTTCTTTCGATCACGCACATGGCGCGTCTCCCTTTCCCGGCCCTTCTTCACGCGAGGCGCCGATACTGCGACGCGCCTCAGATAGTGCGGGACCGTGACGCTCCAATTGCCTGGATGAGGCTTTTTCTGGAGCATGGACAAACAAAAGCGGGGAGTCCGCCGTCCGGACTCCCCGCTTCGTATTCGTCGCGTCCGGATCGTCTTCGTTTAGGAAGCACGATCCGAAGAGAGACTTCAGATCGTACTATTCGGCGGCCTGGGCCACCGGGGCCACGGTCACGTAGGTACGGTTCTGCTTCTTGGTCACGAAACCCACGGCGCCTTCGACGAGGGCGAACAGGGTGTGATCCTTACCGATGCCGACGTTGGCGCCCGGATAGAACTTGGTGCCGCGCTGACGCACGAGGATGTTGCCGGCGAGAACCTTCTCGCCGCCGAACTTCTTTACGCCAAGGCGCTTCGATTCCGAGTCGCGACCGTTGCTCGACGAGCCGCCAGATTTCTTGTGAGCCATGATGCTCTCCTAATCTTTGACCTGGTTTCCGACGCGCGGACCTAGGTCAGATCAATCCAAAAAGATCCTGGCGGATCTTAAGCTTCAGCTTCCGGAGCGGGGGCGGCGGCCTTCTTCGGCGCGGCCTTCTTCTTCGGAGCGGGGGCGGCTTCAGCCTTGGCGGCCGGAGCTTCCGGGATGGTGGCCGGGACAGCGGCGTCGCCGAGACCGCGGGCGCGGGCGTCGAGGATGACCTTCGGGGTCAGGTCGATCGTACCTTCCCACTTGCTTTCCTTGCCGGCGCCGGCGACCGACGTCACGCGCAGGACCGTTTCGGCCTGGCGGTGACCGCGGGTGCGGCGGTAGCCCTGACGGCGGATCTTCTTGAAGATCTTCACCTTCTCGCCCTTGCGGGTTTCGATCAGGGTGGCGTTGACGACGGCGCCGTCAACGGTGGGGGCGCCGACCGTCACGGCCTCGCCTTCGCCCAGCAGCAGAACTTCGCCAAAGGCGACTTCCGCGCCAGGTTGACCGTCGAGCTTCTCGACGACCAGCAGGTCGCCGGCTTGGACCCGGTACTGCTTGCCGCCGGTTTTGATGACCGCGTACATAGGTTAGCGCCTTAAATAACGTGCTGTTCGCAAAATACGGAACGCCCGCTAGGAAACCCGGCGGGCGAGAGGGGCGCACTTATAGCGCCGAAAGCCTGTGAGTCAACGGCCAAGGGAGCCTCTAAAGCCCTTGACTGGATTCAAGGGGAAGCCTGTGTCGCGCCGCCCGCATGACTCCGCTAGCTCGTTATTTTGTAACAGGCTATAGCGCGGGCGTGACGTCCGCCTTCTTCGCCTCGATCGCGGCCACCGGCTTCATGGTGGCCTTCCTGCACGCGGCCCTGCCAACCCATTGGCTGCCGTTCGTGCTGGTCGGCCGCGCGCAGAAATGGTCGGCGGGGCGCACTCTGGGCGTGACCCTGCTGGCGGGGCTTGGCCATGTGGGCCTGACCATCCTGCTGGGCCTCGTCCTGGTGATCGCGGGCCTGGCGCTTGAGCCGAAGCTTGGCCACCTGTTCCACTGGATCGTCGGCGGGCTGATGGTGGCCGTCGGCCTCTTCTATATAGCGCGCGGGCGCCACAGCCACGCCATGCCCGAGGCCGGCCGGCGGACCTACGCCTCCGATCGAGCGGCGATCACGGCCCTGGTGGTCCTGCTGACCCTGTCGCCATGCGAGGCCTTCCTTCCCTACTACCTGGCCGGGATGAAGCATGGCTGGGGGGCGTTCCTGCTGCTCAGCATCGTGCTGCTGGCGGCCACCGCGGCGGGCATGCTGCTGTTCACGGGCCTGTCCCTGGCCGGCGTGCGCCGCCTGAACCTCGACTGGCTGGAGCGCTACGAGGAGACGATCCTGGGCGTGGCCCTGGTGCTGGTCGGCCTGGCGGTGGCGTTCCTGAAGACGTGAGGCGAGGGGCTCCTCTCGTCACCATCATTTAACGCCCGTCATTCCCGCCCTTGTGGCGGGAACCCCTCTATCAGCCGCAAGGGCGAGAGGGGCGGACTGCTGTGCAGTCCGCTAGCGCTTTCACGTGCGAGCGGAACCAGAGGTTCCCGCCACAAGGGTGGGAATGACGGGAAGTGAGGGAAGAAGGGGCGCTGCGATCCATCCCCCGCTTCCTCTTCCGCGTTCGGGCCCCTAAATACCCGCCATGACCCAGACTGCTCCCGCTCCCGGCAAGATCCCCGTCACCGTGCTGACCGGCTATCTCGGCGCCGGCAAGACCACGCTGCTCAACCGCATCCTCACCGAGGAGCACGGCAAGCGCTACGCCGTGATCGTCAACGAGTTCGGCGAGGTCGGCATCGACAACGACCTGGTGGTCGGCGCGGATGAAGAAGTGTTCGAGATGAACAACGGCTGCGTCTGCTGCACGGTGCGCGGCGACCTGATCCGGGTGCTGTCGGGCCTGATGAAGCGCAAGGGCGGCTTCGACGCCATCGTCGTGGAGACCACGGGCCTGGCCGATCCGGGCCCGGTGGCCCAGACCTTCTTCGTCGACGAGGACGTCAAGGCCCGCACCTATCTCGACTCGGTCACGGCCCTGGTCGACGCCAAGCACATCATGCTGCGCCTTTCGGACAGCAAGGAAGCCGTCGAGCAGATCGCCTTCGCCGACCAGATCGTGCTCAACAAGACCGACCTCGTCGACGAGAACGACCTGCGCCACGTCGAGGCCCGGATCCGCAAGATCAACCCGCTGGCCCCGATCCACCGCGCCGAGCGCTCGAACGTTCCGCTGAGCGCCATCATCGGCAAGCACAGCTTCGACCTGGAGCGGATCACCGAGCTGGAGCCGGACTTCCTCAACCCCGCCCACGGCGAGCCGGGCCATGTGCATGACGAGCATTGCGGTCATGACCACGGCCATCATCACCACGACCATGACCACGTGCACGACGAGCACTGCGGTCACGACCACCATCACCACGATCACGCCCATGGGCACGACCACAAGAGCGACATCCACGACGACGGCGTCAAAGGGATCTCGCTGACCCTCGACAAGCCGGTCGACGGCCAGAAGGTCACCGTCTGGCTCAACGAACTGCTGGCCGCCAAGGGCGTCGACATCCTGCGCGCCAAGGGCATCATCGACGTGAAGGGCGAAGAGCGCCGCCTGGTGTTCCAGGCCGTGCACATGATCCTGGAAGGCGACTTCCAGCGTCCCTGGACCGACAAGGACAACCGCTACAGCCGCATGGTCTTCATCGGCCGCGACCTCGACGAGGCCGAGCTGAAGAAGGGCTTCGAGGCCTGCGTGGCTTGAGGCCGTTAGATGCTCCCCCTGAAGGGGGAGCTGTCGCGGAGCGACTGAGGGGGAAGACGGTCAGGTTCAGCGGAAGCTGAAAACGGGGCCCCCCCCCCCCCCCCCGCCCCCCCCCCCCCCCCCGGCGGGGGGCGCCGCAAAAGCAGGCGCACAGCGGGG
>NZ_JBAKFV010000016.1:0-92776 GCF_036889365.1 Caulobacter sp. CCNWLW153 | reverse complement strand
CGGTGCCCATTACCTCCCCCCCCCTGTGGGGGGGGGGGGCCGCGACCGAGGGGGGGGCCAGACGGTCAGGTTCAGCGGAAGCTGAAAACGGCCCCCCTCCGGCCCTCCGGGCCACCTCCCCCAGAGGGGGAGGATCCAAGAAAAAGGCCCTCTCCGATGGAGAGGGCCTTCGTCGTTCTTACTGCCCCGGAGCCGGCCGCTGGATGGTCGGTTCGAGGTTCTTGATAATCTCGCGGGCGTCGTAGGCGCGGGGATCGCCCGAGGGCTTGGCGCCCTTGTGCAGGACGATCTCGGTGCTGGCCTCGAACTTCTCGATCGTGCGGACCTCGGCGCGGTTGGCGAAGAAGGGGTCGCCCCAGAAGGGGTCCCAGGCGCGCCAGCCGCCGTAGCGGGGGCCGTAGTAGCGCCAGGACGGACGCCAGTAGCCGTAGGGATAGCCGTAGCCGAAGCCCGGCCGCATGAACGGATCCTCGTCGATCACCGTGCGAGCCGTGCGGTCGGTGCGGCGGTCGGCGGTCTCGAACCAGTCATAGCCCTGCTCGACCGTCACCTCGGCGGCGCGGTACAGCAGGTAGCGCTCGACGGTCTCGCGGCTGGTCAGGCTGTTGCCCGCGAAGCCGACGCGATAGCGGTCGCCCTCGAGACGCATTTCGGTGAAGCCGCCGGAGGCCTTCTGGCCCGGAATGGCTGGCTGATACGGCGTGGCGGTGGCGCAGGCGCTGAGCGCGGCGGCGACCGCCGCGATCGCGAGCCATCTGGCCTTCTTGAGGGACATGGCGCGCTCCTTTGCGACGACTCGTTACTCCCGTAACACAATGGATGGCGGAGCTTTACGGTTTCGCCAAGGCGAACACGTTGCCGCGATGTAAAAAGAGATTGCCGGCCGACTCTATCCCCGCGCCACGATCAGGCCGGCGGCGGTGATCAGCAGGACGCCCACGAGGATGCCGAAGCCCTTGCGGAAGGCGGGTTCGTTCATCCGCGAGGCCAGTGCCGCGCCGCCCAGGCCGTAGGCGCTCATGCTGATCAGGTCCATGCCGATGGTGGCGGCCGCGAACATCACCAGCTGCGGGACCAGCGGCCGCTGCACGTCGATGAACGGCGGCAGCACCGCGCCGAAGAACAGCAGGATCTTGGGATTGGCGATCTGCACGGTGAAGCCGTCGCGGAAGGCCGAGCGGCTGGACGACATGCGCACGCCGGCCAGGGCTTGTCCCTCGGCGCCTGCCGGCTTCAGCGCGCCGCGGATCGACTTGATCCCCAGCCAGACCAGATAGGCCGCCCCGGCCAGGGCCAGGACGTGGAAGGCGGCCGGGAAGGCGGCGATCAGCGCGCCCAGGCCCAGGGCCGCGAACACGAACCAGACGAGACTGGCGGTGTTCATGCCGACCACGCCCAGCAAGGCCGCGCCCTTGCCCTTCTCCATGCCGGTGGCGATGGCGAACAGGTTGGCCGGGCCCGGCGTGATGGCCATCACGAACATGGCCGCCAGGAAGGCGCTGTAGCGGGCGGGATCGACGGGCAGGACCATGGCCGGGCTATAGGCTTTTGAGGGGCGTCAGCCCACCCTTATCAGTCCGTCATTCCCGCCCTTGTGGCGGGAACCCCTCTGTCAGCCGCAAGGGCGGATGAGGCGGACTGCCCGGCAGTCCGCTGGCGTCTCACCTGCGAGCGGAAACAGGGTTTCCCGCCACAAGGGCGGGAATGACGGGCGTTAGGGGATTACATCCCCACGCTCACCGCCACCCAGATCGCCCGGCCCAGCGCGCCCAGCAGCAGGGCGAAGGTGGTGAAGGCCTGGATGGCGAAGCCCAGGCCGCGCGTCTTCGGATCGGCGGCGTAGGACAGGGCGTAGATGATCCGGCCGAGGATCCAGACCGCGCCGGCCGCGGCGGCGAAGAGGTCGTTCCAGTAGATCGCGAACAGCCACAGCGACGGCAGGAAGATCACCAGCCATTCCAGGGTGTTGGCCTGCACCCGCACGGCGCGTTCCAGGTCGGGGTGGCCGGTCATGGCCGGGGCGTCGATCTTGGTGCGGCGACGGGCCCCGCCCACGCGAAGGATCATCCAGATGTAGCAGAGCAGCGCCGCCAGGGTGACGATGGCGACCAGGGCGTGGGTTTGCATGGTCTTGGCGGTCCTCCCCGAACCTTTGATGCGGCGCAAGGACGGCCGCGCGCGGCGAGCTTAAGCGTATTCGCGGGCGAAGCTCAAAGCCGCGACGGCCATGGTCGGAACCGCCGGCCCGGCCTATGCGCTTTCAGCTTCGTAGCCCCTCGTCCGAACCCTTTCCGAAGAAAGGTCTCGCGCATGCTCGTCGACTCCACCGCGATCCGAGCGATCGACTACGAACCCGAACACGGCAAGCTCATCGTCACCTTCATCGACGGCGACGAGTACGTCTATGTCGGGGTGCCCGAGCGGGTGACGGCGGCCTTCGCGCGGTCGCGGTCGAAGGGACGCTTCTTCCAGCGGATGATCCGCGACCGTTATCCGTACAACCGGATCTGAGGCGGCGAAAAACCTCGTCCTTCGACAAGCTCAGGATGAGGTTTTTCCTCTGCGGCATTTGCTTTGGTCCTCACCCTGAGCCTGTCGAAGGGCGAGGACCACGCATTGCATTCAGGAGATGGCGCGAAGACGCCTACGCCTCCTCGTCGCCTTCCTCTTCTTCCTCGACCGCGACCGGCGCGGCGATGGCGGCGGGCTTGGCCTTCTTGACCCGGCGCGGGGCGGGGACGTCGTCGACGACGGTCGCCACGGGAGCGACGTCGGCCAGCGGAGCGGTCAGGCCCGACAGGGCGCCGCCGTTGAGGCCCACCTCGGCCATCAGCTGGTCGAGCAGCGGGGCCTGGGCCCGATAGCGCAGGGCGCCGCTGACCACCTGGTCGGCGAGGTTGCCGCCGCCGTTCGAGCCGCCGCCGGCGTCGTTGGCCGGAGCCCCGCCGGTCGCGCCGTTCAGCCCGTCGACCTGGACGATGCGGATCGAGTCGATCGCTTCCAGCGGCTTGACCGACTCGGCGATGATCCGGTCGAGGTTCTCGATCAGCTTGATGCGGATGGCCATGGCCACCTGGTCGGCCGACAGCAGGTTGGCGGCCTTGTTGAGGGCCTCCTGACCCGAGGCGTCGACGTCGTAGCGGACGCGGGCGGCCTCGGCGGCCAGGCGGACGGCTTCGGCCGTCGCCTCGGCCTCGATGCGGGTCTTGTCGGCCGCGCCCTTGGCTTCCTCGCGCAGGGCCTCGGCCCGGTCGGAGGCGGCGGTCTTTTCGGCCTCGGCGGCGACGCGGACGGCGATGGCTTCGCGCTCGGCTTCCTTGGTCGCCTCGATCAGCTCGATGATCTTCTGGCGGTCGGCGGCCTCGCGCTCGCGGACGGTCTTGACCTGTTCCTCGGCGGCGACGGCGAGGGCAAGAGCCTTGTCGGCGTCGGCCTGGGCCTCGGACTGGGCGCGCGACTTCTCGGCGACGGCGATGGCGCGGTCCTGTTCGGACAGCTCGATGGCCTTGGCCTTCTCGATGGTCTGGGTCTCGACGGCGCGTTCCTTGGCGATCTCGCGCTCGCCCAGTTCCTGCTCCATGGCGATGCGCTGCTGGGCCACGGCCCGGTCGGCGTCGATCTTGGCGGTCTCGATCTGCTGCTGGGCCGAGATCTTGGCGCCCTCGGCCTCGCGGGCCTTCTCGGCCTCCTTCTGCGAAACCTCGGCGGCCTGGGCGGCGCGGCGGATGGCCAGCTCGCGCTCCTGCTCGAGCTTGGCGTATTCCTCGTCGCGGCTGATCTCCAGCGTGCGGCGCTGGGCCTCGAGGTTCTTGGTGCGGATCTGCACCTGGGTGTCCTGCTCGATGTCGTTGCGCAGCTTCTTGCGCAGCTCGATCTCCTCGGTCAGCCGGGTCAGGCCCTCGGCGTCGAAGGCGTTCGACGGGTTGAAGTACTCCATGGCGGTCTGGTCCAGGCCCGTCAGCGACACGGTCTCGAGCTCAAGGCCGTTCTTCAGCAGGTCCTCGGACGAGACCTGCTGCACCTTCTGGACGAAGTGGGTGCGCTGCTCGTGCAGCTCGGTCATGGTCAGTTCGGCGGCCACCGAGCGCAGGGCGTCGACGAACTTGCCTTCGACCAGGTCCTTCAGCTGCTCGGGGTGCATGGTGCGCTGGCCCAGGGTCTGGGCGGCGCTGGCGATGGCCTCGGCGCTGGGCTGAACCCGCACGTAGAACTCGGCCAGCACGTCGACGCGCATGCGGTCCTTGGTGATCAGGGCCTGCTCGGCGCTGCGGGCCACGGCCAGGCGCAGGGTGTTCATGTTGACCGGAATGGTCTCGTGGAACACCGGCAGGATCAGCGCGCCGCCGTTCATGACGACCTTCTCGCCGCCGAAGCCGGTGCGGACGAAGGAGGTTTCCTTGGAGGCGCGCTTGTAGAGGCGGGCCAGGATCAGGCCGAGGATGAGGAGGCCAACAAGGCTCCCCCCGGCGATGACGGCGATCTCGATCAGGGCAGGCATGCGGATTTACCCCCGAAGTTTGGGAAAGCGGAAAAGGAAGAACAGCAGGAAGGCGAAGGCGGGCGTCACAGCAGCGCCTCGCTCTCGTTGCGGATGGCCAGGAACCGGGCGCCGGCGTTGCGCACGATGATGACGCTGGTCCCTTGCGCGAAGGTCTCGCCGTCCTCGTCGGGCTCGACCATCACGTAGTGGGTCTGGCCGTGGGCGTCGCGGACCCGGGCCTGGGCGGGCGAACCGGCCCTGGCCTCGCCGGTGACGATCACGGCCACGCGGCCGACCAGGGTCTCGCGCGAGACGGCGGTGGTCTCGTCGCCGGGCAGCACGCGGGCCAGCACGCGGCTCAGCACCCGGGTGAAGGGCAGGGCGACCGCGGCCGCCAGCGGTCCGGCCAGCCAGGCCGGGGCCGGGTGGCGGAAGACGCCGGCGATCAGCTGTTGCAGGACGAGCCCGGTCACCCCGAAGGCGAACAGGAAGACCACGATCACCATCAGGAGCGGCAGGCGGCCGACGTTCAGCCAGTTCAGCAGCGAGGCGCCCTGCCCATCGAGATTAGGGCCGTCCAGGCCGTCGTGGCCCAGGCCCGCGCCCAGGCCGGCGGCCTCGACCGCGCCGATCAGCAGCATCAGCAGGAGGGCCGCCAGGAAGATCGTGTTGCCGTCGGCCGACAGGAACCCCCACATCGGCTCAGCCTCGCTTCAGGTCTTGCGAACGGGCGGCGCGCAGGGCGGCCAGGCGCTCGTCGACGCGGTGGCCGCGCGCCAGGCGCTCCAGTTCCGACAGCTTGGCGCCGCGCGCCAGTTCGGCGTCGGTGGACGGCTGCGGGGCCTTGGCGCGGGCGGCCGTCAGGTCGGTCAGGTCCTCGGCCATTTCGCGGCGGGTGGCCTGCAGGGCGGCCAGGTAGCCTTCCAGTTCGGCCTGGCGCTGGGCGGCGTCGGCGACGGCGGTCTCCAGCACCGGGATCTGGGCCTCGATGTCCAGTTGATGCTCCAGCGCGGCGCGGATCAGGTCCTCGCGGTCCTGGCTCAGGGCCAGCTCGATCTGGGCCGACAGGTCGTCGTGGCGGCTGGACTGCTCGGTCAGGCGCTTGGCGGACAGGTGGCGGGCGGCGATGGCGCGGCCGAGCTCGGCGCGCACCTCGTCGATCGCCTGGTCGACCTCGCGCAGGGCCTGCTGGCCCAGCGCGTCGGGCATCACCTCTTCCAAGGCGTCGATCAGGGCGTGGGCGCCGCCGCTGACGATGCGTCCCACTCGGGCGCGCAGGGTATCTGCCATCGGGTCCTCGTCAGGCGTTCGTCGGCCGGTCGGCCGTGGCGGTGATCAGGCGGGTCAGCTCGCCCAGGGCGGCGACGCGGCGGGAGACGATCGTGGGATCGTAGGCGGGGGCGCTGGGGGTGACGCCCCAGCGCAGCATCTGCTCGGTCAGGCGGGCGGCGCAGTCGACCAGGCGGGCCTCGTGGCGGGCCAGGGCCTCCGGGCTCGCGCCCGCCAGCTCGGCCGGGGCGGCCAGCAGCACGGCCAGCATCTCCTCGACGGCGGTGGTCAGGGCCAGGGCGACGGTGGAGTGGCGATCGGACGCCAGCTCGGCCGCGCGCAGGGCCTTCAGGGCCGGGGCGGCGATGTCGTGGGCGGCGGCCAGGGCGGCGTCCCAGCCGGCCGGCGTCTCGGCGCGGCGGCGGGCCTGGCGGATCAGGCCGCGCACCTTGTCGCTGGCCGTGATCGCCCCCTCCAGTTCGAGACCGGCGAGAAAAAGGGCGTCCTCTTCGGACAACCGTACACTCAAGGGCGTGTTCAGCGCGACCATGAGTGGCAATGTGGGGCGTTGTAATACGTTTGTAAACAGCTGCGCCTTTCAGCCGGAGATTACATCTTCGTCATGTGCTCGCTGTTGGGTTTGAGGGGCGTTGGCCGCATTGGCGGAGATCCCGGGAGGCGGGGATTTCGAGCCCTCTTCCATCCCGTCATTCCCGCCCTTGTGGCGGGAAGCCCTGGTTCCGCTTGCAGGTGAGGTGCAAGCGGACTGCTAAGCAGTCCGCCCCTACCGCCCTTGCGGCCGATAGAGGGGTTCCCGCCACAAGGGCGGGAATGACGAGCACGAGGAGAGCATGGTTGTCCGCCATCCGCACGGCGCTTCAGACCGGGTCTCGTTCGCTCTGGATCAAGTTCCTTGGTCCCGCCGTGGGCGAAAGCCGCGCACGGCGGGACAAATCGTGGGCGTCTCGAACATTTTGAGTGAAATTACAGATGCCGCCCCGGACGCCGGGAACGGGGCGAGGCGATGGTTTCTCCAAGAGGCGTCGCTCTGGGGATAACCGCCGAGGGCGGGAGTGCGACGGCCTTGAACGAGGACCGTCATGTCGAACCAAGGAATGCTGCTCGCGGGCTGTTCCGCCGCCGTTCTGCTCGCCCTGGCCGGCGCCGCCCACGCGGCCGAGCCGGATCCCGTCGCGACCGCGCCGGACGCCGTCGACGAGATCGTGGTGCGGGCCCGCGACAAGGCCGGCCTGATCGAGAAGGAGCCCAACAACACCGTCTTCGGCCTCGACAAGCCGCTGATCGAGACGCCGCGCTCGGCCAGCTTCGTGTCGGACCTGACGCTGCAGCGCTACGGCATCGAGACCATCGACGGCCTGACGGCGGTGTCGCCGGGCACTTACACCGCCAGCTTCTACGGCGTGCCCGGGGCGCTCAACATCCGCGGCACCCTGGCCGAGAACTACTTCCGCGGCTTCAAGCGCATCGAGAACCGCGGCACCTATTCGACGCCGATCGGGGCTGCCGACCAGATCCAGATCGTGCGCGGCCCGCCGACTCCGATCTACGGCTCGGGCAAGGTCGGCGGGATGCTGAACTTCATCCCCAAGTCCGGGAAGGGTGAAGGCGGCTACCTGTCGGAAACGCAGGGCGAGGTCACGGCCACCTACGGCAGCTACAACCGCAAGAACGCCACGGCCCAGGTCGGCCTGCCGGTGAACCTCGGCGACGTCGTCGGCGGCGTCCATGTCTATGGCGAGGTCGAGGACAGCCACAGCTACTATCGTGGCATCTATCCACGCCGGCAGACCCTGCAGGTGTCGTCCGACTTCGATCTCGGCAATGGCTGGAGCACCGCCGTCGGCGGCATGCTGTACCGCTCGAAGGGCGACGTGCAGACGCCGGGCTGGAACCGCCTGACCCAGGACCTGATCGACAACAGGACCTACATCACCGGCCGGGATACGAGCCTGGTGGACGCCGATGGCAACGGTCGCCTGACGCCCAGCGAGATCGGCTTCTACCCCTACGCCAGCGCCATGTACCTGGCCTATTACGGTTTCCCAGACAGCGACGCCAAGCACACGCTGGACACGGGCGTCGGCACGACCAAGCTGTCGCCGCGCACGGTCTACATCTCGAGCGCCGACTTCTCGAAGACGCAGACCAACACGCTCTATTTCGACGTCGCCAAGGAGCTGTCGGCCGACAGCTCGATCAAGCTTCAGCTGTTCTACGACGCCCTGGAGAACGAGCGCTTCGTCTCCTACGGCTATCCGGCCTGGTTCGACAGCGACGTCTGGGAAGCCCGCCTGACCTGGAACTTCGCCAACGAATTCCTCGACGGCGCGGTCAAGGCCAAGTCGTTCGTCGGCGCCTCGTACCGCGCCTTCGACGGCCGCCGGCGCGAAAGCTACAACAGCGGCCTGATCGCGCTGGACCGCCGCGACATCGCCTTCGGCGCCACCCCCACCGACCTCATCGGCAGCCCGTTCAATCCGGGCGACGGCGTGGCGTGGGAGAACGACAACCGCTCGGAATGGACTCAAGCCGGCCTCTTCTTCACCACCGACATCATGGTCGGCGAGAAGCTGAACCTGATGCTGGGCGGCCGCTACGACGACTACGACGTCACCTCGGAAGACACCGGCTTCCTTTCGTACACCGTGGCCGGCAAGCAGAACGCCTCGAAGGGCAAGGGGACCTACACCGCCAGCGCCACCTACAAGGCGCCTTTCGGCCTGATGCCCTACATCACCTACGCCAAGGCCAGCGCCCTGGAGATGAGCCAGGCCGGCGACATCGCGCCGGGCCTGGTGGCCGACGCCGGCGACGCCTGGCTGTCGGAGGGCGACCTGGCCGAAGCCGGGGTGAAGTTCCAGTGGCTGCAGGGCACGCTGGTCGGGTCGCTGGCCGGCTACCGCCAGAACCGCACCCAGCTGACCGGCATCACCCAGACCCCGACCGGCACCCGCGCCAAGGGCGTGGAACTGGAAGTCCGCTGGCTGGCCAGCGAGCACTTCAGCTTCACCTTCTCGGGCAACACCCAGCACACCACGGTGAAGGGCCCCGACACCTCGTTCCAGTACGTGCCGGTCCACACCGTCGGCGTCAGCGGGGCCAACGGCTTCGGCGGCTCCTACGTGGTCTGGAGCTTCGCCAGCATCCGGCCGGGCGACTACGACTACACCCTGATCCCCAAGTCGGTGCTCAGCCTCTACGGCGCCTACACCTCCGACGCCTACGCCTGGGGCAAGGTCGCCGCGACCTTGGGCGTGACCCGGGTGACCAAGACCTCGGGCACGGTGCCGAACGCGGTGGTCTATCCGGACTACGCCGTGGCCAGCGGCTCGGTCGCCTACGAGTACGGGCCGTACACCGCCACGCTCAACGTCGATAACCTGCTGGACAAGCTCTACTTCACGCCGGTCGGCGACACCTACGCCAACCTGGCGGCCCTGCCGTCCAAGGGCCGCGAGTGGCGCGTGACCCTGGCCCGAAAGTTCTAGTTCCCCCTGCGGCGCGCTCGCTGCAACGGGCGCGCCGCTCCTTGTCCTGTTCTCCAAGGAGTCCTGCCATGTCGACCTCCCCCTGGCGTCCCTGGCTGATCCTGTCGGTCTTCGCCCTGCTGCTGTTTCTGATCACCGCATCGACCTTCTCGTCGCTGGGCGTGGTCCTGCCGGCGATGATCAAGGAGCAGGGCTGGGGCTTTGGCCCGGCCTTCCTGGGCTTCACCCTGCTGGGGGCGTTCTGCGGCGGCTCGTCGTGGCTGCCGGCCCTCCTGATCCGCAAGCTGGGCGTGCGGCTGACCATAATCGCCGGCTCGGCGGTGATGGTGGCGGGCTTTGCCTGCCTGGCCGCGACGCCGGGCCTGGCGGTCTATCTGGTCGGCACGGCCCTGCTGGGCGTCGGCTACCAGATGATGGCCTTGATCCCCGGCACCCACGTGCTGGGCATGCTGTTCAAGAAGCGCGCCCTGCCGTTCGGGATCTACTTCACCATCGGCTCGCTGGGCGGCGTCGTTGGTCCGTGGATGGCGCTGTCGGGCATGGAGATCGCCGGCGGCGCCTGGCGGCCCTACTGGTGGATGCAGGCGGCCGCCTCGCTGGTGGTGGGCCTGCTGTGCACCGCCCTGGTGGGCGGCAAGGCCTGGCTGGCCGCCGCCGCCGCCGAGACCGACAAGGCCGTGGCCGAAGAGATCGAGAACGCCCCGGCGACGACCAAGGTCTATCGCACCGCCGTCGACTGGACCGTGAAAGAGGCCGTCCGCACCCCGCAGTTCTGGGTGATCCTGGCGGCCTATTTCGCCCACCTGCTGGGCGGGGTCACCGCCGTCAGCCTGGCGCCGAGCCATTTCGGCGAGCTGGGCGTGCCGGCCACCGTGGCGATCGCCGCGATCAGCCTGGAGTCGCTGATGCAGGTGGCCGCCCGGGCCGGCGGGGGTCTCGTCGGCGACCGCATCGACCCGCGCTGGCTGCTGGCGGGCGCGCAGGGGGTGATGGCCGTCGGCCTGCTGGCCCTGACCCACGCCACCTCCTGGCCGGTGATGATGGTGTTCGCCGTCGGTGTGGGGATCGGCTTTGGCCTGACCGTGCTGGCCGTCAGCATCCTGCTGCTCAACTACTACGGCCGGAAGAACAATCTCGAGCTCTTCTCGATGGTTTGCCTGGTCGGCGCCGTCTCGGCCCTGGGTCCGGTGATCGGCGGGCTGATGCGCGACCAGCTGGGCGGCTTCGCCCCCACCTTCCAGCTCTTCGCCGCGGTGATTGGCCTGATCTTCGTCGCCGCCCTGTTCATGCGCCCGCCGCGCAAGGCCGCCGAGGCCGAACCCGCTGGCGCGCCTGTTCCCACCCTGCTGCAAGACGCCGCTTAAGCAAGGATGTCCGCCATGTTCCACAGCCCTTCCAAGCACAAGGACTTTGGGGTCTTCCTGCCGGTGGCCAACGGCGGCTGGATCATCTCCAAGACCACCCCCGTCCTCGACGGCCTCTATGCGACCAACAAGGCCGCCGCCGTGAAGGCCGACGAGGTCGGCATGGACTTCGTCATGTCGATGGGCAAGTTCCGCGGCTTCGGCGGCGAGACCGACCATTGGGGCACGGCCCTGGAGTCCGTCACCATGATGGCCGGCATCGCCGAGGCCACCAAGAACGTCCGCATCTGGGCCACCATCCACCCGCTGCTGCAGAACCCGGCCGTGGCGGCAAAGATGATCGCCACCCTGGACCACATCAGCGGCGGCCGCGCGGGCCTCAACATCGTCGCCGGCGCCTATCGCGGCGAGTTCGCCCAGATGGGGGCCTGGGACGACGCCCTGACCCACGACGACCGCTACGTCCTGACCGAGGAATGGACCAAGATCGTCAAGCGCCTGTGGTCTGAGGACAGCGTCGATTTCGACGGCAAGTTCTTCACGATGAAGGACTGCCAGTCCAAGCCCAAGCCGCTGAGCAAGCCGCGTCCGGAGCTGATCTGCGCGGGCATGAGCGACCGGGGCTTCCAGTTCTCGGTGCGCGAGGCCGATGTCTGCTTCATCGGCGGCCGCACGCCCGAGGAGCGCCGCGACGCCAGCCGCCGGGCCAAGATCGCGGCCGAGGGCATGGGCAAGACCATCAAGACCTACGCCATGTGCACCGTCGTTCACGCCGAGAGCGACGCGGGCGCCGAGGCGCTGGTCCAGCACTACAAGGGCGGGGCCGACATGGGCGCGATCCTGGCCATGCTGGAGAGCTGGGGCGTGCCGGCCGAAAAGCTGTCGAGCGTCGCCGCCCAGCAGGGCGCGTTCATGACCCACACCGTGGTCGGCTCGCCCGCCACCTGCGCCGAGCAGGTGCAGGCCTTCGTCACCGACTGCGAGCTGGACGGGCTGATGCTGATCTTCCCCGACTACGTGGAGGGGCTCTCCATGTTCGGCTCGGAGATCCTGCCGGGCCTGCGCTCGGTGTTCTCGTGAGCCCGCTGCCGGCCTGGATCGCGCCGGGCCGCACAGCGCTGGCGGTGATCGACATCCAGGTCGACTTCGCCTCGCCCGACGGGTTGCTGGGTCAGTACGGCGTGGATATGGGCATGGCCGCGCCGGCTGTGGACGCGGCGACCGCCCTGGTCGCGGCGGCGCGTCAGGCCCGCGTGCCGGTGGTGTTCGTCGGCCTGTTCACGGCGCCGGACACCGATAGCCCGGCCTGGAACGAGCGCATGCGCCGGCGGGGCGGGGATCCCGACAGCGAGGCGGCCCTGTGCCGCGCCGGCCAGCCGGGCAGCGCCTTCTTCGGACCCCAGCCGGCCGATGGCGAACTGGTGATCGCCAAGACTCGCTACAGCGGTTTCGTCGGCACGGATCTCGACGCCCGCCTGAAGGTCATGGGCGTCGACACCCTGGTCGTCTGCGGCCTGACCACCGAGTGCTGCGTGGCGGCCACCGCCGCCGACGCCTTCGACCTCGACTACCACGTCTTCGTCGCCGCCGACGCCTGCGCGGCCTACGAGCCCGACCTGCATGAGGTCGCTCTGAAGACGATGGGGCTCAACACCGCGATCCTCACCGACAGCGTCGAGGTCGCCAAAGCCTGGAAGGAGGCCGCGTGATGGCCGACGGGTTCGCCAACCTCGCGGGCGTCGCCGCCCCCTACGTCGTGACCGAGGCCGACCGCGCCGCCATCGCCGCCGCGATCAGCGAGAGCGAGATCGTCGAGCTGGCCCTGACGCTGGGCAACATTCCCGCGCCTTCCGGCAAGGAGCTGGAGGTCGCCAACTACGTCTACGACTGGATGGCGCGCGAGGGCTTCTCGCCGCGCAAGGTGGGCGCGACGCCGGAGCGTCCCAACGTCATCGGCACGCACGGCGGCAAAGGTGTGGGCAAGAACCTGCTCTTCACCGCCCACCTCGACACCGAGGCGCCGACCTGGAACCCGGATCTGGACGCCTACAAGTATAGCCCCGCCACCCTGGCCAATCCCGAGTGGGAGAAGTGCTGGCTGGAGGACGGCAAGCTCTACGGCTATCCGATCGCCAACGACCGCGGGCCGATGGCCTGCTTCCTGATCGCGGCCAAGGCGCTGAAGGCGGCCGGCTACGAGCTGGCCGGCAAGATGTACCTGACCGCCTGCCCCGGCGAGATCGGTCCCGAGCCGATCGAGGAGCATCGCGGCGTCGCCTATATGGGCAAGGACATCGGCGCCCACTACCTGTTCCACCACGGAGGGGTGGCGCCCGACTACGCCATCGCCGCCGAGGGCTGCGACTTCGGCTTGACCTGGGTGGGCTGCGGCTATGCGGTGTTCAGGGTCACGATCTGGGGCGAGGGGGTGTTCACCCCGCTGCTCAGCCACCCGGCGACGGCCGCCGAGCACCCCAACCCGCTCTACAAGATCGGCAAGCTGACCGAGGCCATCCATGCCTGGAGCGGCGAGTGGGAGAAGGCCAGCCTCTACGAGAGCCCCGGCGGCGTGGCCCAGCCCAAGTCGCAGCTGGCCTCGATCCGGGGCGGCATCCCCTACGCCTTCGGGGCGGGCACCGAGCGGGTGAACCTCTATCTGGAGGTGGGGCTGAACCCCCGCCAGCGCGTCGCCGACATCCAGCATTCGCTGGAGGCCATGGTGCGCGGGATCGGCATGAGCGGCGTAGAGGTCGAACCGGTGGTCGTGCGCCACGGCTTCGAGGCGGATGCGGCCGAGGTGGCCCCGCTGGTCGGCGCGGTGGACGTCGCCACCCAGCTGTCGCTGGGCCATCCGGTGGCCCGCGCGGCGAGCGTCTATTCCAGCATGTGGCGCGACCACAACGTCTTCAACATGCACCGCATCCCGGCCATCACCACGGGCTTCGCCCGCTGGCGGCCGACGCCGAAGGACCTGGTGGACAGCGCCCTGGTCTACGCCCTGACGGCGCTGGCCGTCTGCGGCCGGGCCGAGACAGCGGACGCCGCCAACCGCGCGCCGCCGGTCTATGGCGACAATCCGTTCGGGGGCGAGTGATGGGCGCGGCCCTAGCTTCCGAGGTTCCGGACACGGCGCTGTTGCGCAAGGCCATGGGCGGTTTCGCGGCGGGCGTGACGGTGGTGACCACGGCGCTGGACGGACGGCTCAGCGGCACGACGGTCAGCGCCTTCTCGTCGCTGTCGATGGATCCGCCGCTGGTGCTGGCCTGCCTCAAGCGCGGCAGCCGCACCCTGGCCGCCGTGCAGGGGGCGGGCGTGTTCTGCGTCAACATCCTGGCCTCCGACCAGGGCGAGCTGGCCTATGCCTTCGCCAAGTCGGGCTGCGACGAGCGCTTCGCCCTGGCGGCGCTGGAGCCCGGCGCGACCGCCGCCCCGGTGCTGGCCGGTTGCGTGGCGGTGGTCGAGTGCGCGCTGCATGCCACCCACGACGGCGGCGACCACGAGATCCTCGTCGGCCGGGTCGTCAGCGTCCGCATCAATGAGTCCAAGCCGCCGCTCGTCTACGTGCGCGGCCAGTTCCTGAACACCTGAGCGTGGCAGCCGAAAGTGTGAGCGGTTTCGGCGCCTGCCACGCGACCAAGCAAAACTGAGAGAGCGTGAGATGGCCTACGACGTGCTGGAAGTGAAGCCGATGACCCGCCGGATCGGCGCCGAGGTGTTCGGCGTCGACCTGGGCCAGCCGCTGTCGAACCGGCAGTTCGAGGAGCTGCACCAGGCCCTGACCCAGTACCAGGTGCTGTTCTTCCGCGACCAGCAGATGACCCACGACGCCCACAAGGCGCTGGGCCGCAAGTTCGGGCCGCTGGCCATCCATTCGGGCGTGCCGGGCCTGGCCGACCATCCCGAGGTCGTGGCCATCCACGCCGACGAAAACTCGAAATTCGTGGCCGGCGAGAGCTGGCACTCCGACCTGACCTGCGATCCCGAGCCGCCGCTGGGCAGCATCCTGCACATGCCCATCGTGCCCGACGACGGCGGCGACACCGTCTTCGCCAGCATGTACGCGGCCTACGACACCCTGTCGGACCGGATGAAGGCGTATCTGGAGGGGCTGACCGCCGTCCACGACGCCAACCCGATCTACAAGGCGCTCTTCCCGGACATCGACCGGCAGTACAACCGCACCGCCCATCCGGTGGTGCGCACCCACCCGGTCAGCGGCCGCAAGAGCCTGTTCGTCAACCCGTCCTACACCACCCACATCGTCGGCCTGCCCAAGGCCGAGAGCGCGGCGATCCTGGGGTATCTCTACCACCACGCCGGCAATCCGGACTTTCAGGTGCGCTTCCGCTGGCGGCCCAATTCGGTGGCCTTCTGGGACAACCGCTGCACCTGGCACCAGGCGATCTGGGACTATTTCCCCGACGTGCGCTCGGGGTTCCGCGTGACGATCGCCGGCGATCGGCCGGTTTGAGGGATCGGGGAAGATGCTCCCCCTGAAGGGGGAGCTGTCGCGGAGCGACTGAGGGGGAAGACGGTCGAGTTTAGCGGAAGCTGAAAACGTCCCCCCTCCGGCCCTCCGGGCCACCTCCCCCAGAGGGGGAGGATCTTGGGCCCCGGCCTTGACCTCATCGATCGTCTCGTCGTTGATGCGCGCCTGGGTTTCAGGGGCTTTCGATGACGAAAAAGGGTGGCGTGGGCTTTGTCCTGGGCGTGTGCGGCGGGATCATCTTCGGCGCGCTGATCGACAACATGGCCATCGGCCTGATCCTGGGCTTCGCGGTCGGCTTCGGCCTGATCAAGCTGGGCGGCAAGAAGGCCTCCGAATAGGGCCTATTTCCTGCGGAAGTCGGCCGTGCGCTTGCCCATGAAGGCGGCGATGGCCTCCTGGTGGTCGCCGCTGGCGATCAGGGCCGGCAGCTCCTCCTCCACATAGGCCTTGCCGTCGATCACCCGCTTGGTGGCCTCCACGGCCAGGGGCGCGCGGGACGAGATGGCCTCGGCCAGCTTCATGGCCTGGCGCAGCAGGGCGCCCGGCGTGTGGACCGCCGTGACGATCCCGTCGAACAGGGCCCGGGCGGCGTCGAACTGGGCGCCGGTCAGCAGGTGCGCCTTGGCCCGCGCGGCGCCGATCAGCCGGGGCAGCCGCGTGGCCGAGGCCACCAGGCCGATGTTCACCCCCGAGGCGGCGAAGGTCGCCCGGTCGCTGGCCAGGCGGATGTCGCAGGCCAGCGCCAGTTCCAGCCCGCCGCCGAAGCACCAGCCGTCGACGGCGGCGATGGTCGGCACGCGCAGGGCCTCGACCCAGTCCATCAGCCGGTTGAAGTCCTCCACCGCCGCCAGGGCGCCGTCGCCGCGCACGGCCGCTTCGCGCAGATCATCGCCGGCGCAGAACACCCCGCCCCGGCCGGTCAGCACAACGGCCCGCACGTCGTCGTCGGTGGCGATCTCGTCCAGCGCCCGGACCAGCTGGGCGCGGAGCTGAAGGCTCAGCGCATTGGCCGGCGGGGCGTCAAGCTCAAGGAGGATGATCGAGCCGGTGGGTCGCGAAACGTGAAGCATCGGGGGGATCGTCTGCGTCATGGGGCCAACCTCGCCCGGCGCGGCGCGAATGGGAAGCGCGCAACCTCGAGGGCGACGGGTGGTTTCATGCGCAACCATGCTGCGACGCACAAGGATTCCGCTTGCCAGATCCTGAGGCTTGTCCCAGCCTCAGCCGTACCTGGCCGCCTAGCGTGGCCGGAGAACACGATAAGAACGACGGCCGGACGGCGCGTTTTCTCCTCGCGCCGAACCGTACCGCGGAGCGCAGACAGCCATTTCGGCGTTCATGTTGCAGCGCCGAAGAGCCGGGCCCAAAGCCGGGGAGTGACATGACGACCGCGACCCTCGAGACGACCGCGTCTCCCGTGAAGGACCTGTACGAGATCGGCGAGATTCCACCGCCGTTCCATGTGCCCAAGTCGATGTACGCCTGGACGATCCGCAAGGAGCGGCACGGCCCGCCGGGCTCGGCCATGCAGGTCGAGGTGGTGCCCACCTGGGAGATCGGCGAGGACGAGGTGCTGGTCCTCGTGATGGCCGCCGGCGTCAACTACAACGGCATCTGGGCCGCGCTCGGCGAGCCGATCAGCCCGCTCGACGGCCATAAGCATCCCTTCCATATCGCCGGTTCCGACGCTTCGGGCATCGTCTGGGCGGTGGGCGCCAAGGTGAAGCGCTGGAAGCTGGGCGACGAGGTCGTCATCCACTGCAACCAGGACGACGGCGACGACGAGGAGTGCAATGGCGGCGACCCGATGTATTCCTCCAGCCAGCGCATCTGGGGCTACGAGACGCCCGACGGCAGCTTCGCCCAGTTCTGCCGCGTGCAGTCGCGCCAGCTGATGCCCCGTCCCCGGCACCTGACCTGGGAAGAGGCGGCCTGCTATACCCTTACCCTCGCCACCGCCTATCGCATGCTGTTCGGCCACAAGCCGCATGAGCTGAAGCCCGGCCAGAACGTGCTGGTCTGGGGCGCCTCGGGCGGGCTGGGCGTCTTCGCCGTGCAGCTGGCGGCCGTCGCGGGCGCCAACGCCATCGGCGTGGTCAGCGACGACGACAAGCGCGAGTTCGTGCTGTCGATGGGCGCCAAGGCGGTGCTGAACCGCAAGGAGTTCAACTGCTGGGGCCAGCTGCCCAAGGTCAACGGCCCCGAGTTCGCCGACTACATGAAGGAGAGCCGCAAGTTCGGCAAAGCCATCTGGCAGATCACCGGCAACCGCGACGTCGACCTCGTTTTCGAGCATCCGGGCGAGTCGACCTTCCCGGTCAGCGTGTTCGTGGTCAAGCGCGGCGGCATGGTCGCCATCTGCGCCGGCACCAGCGGCTTCAACCTGACGATGGACGCCCGCTTCCTGTGGATGCGCCAGAAGCGCGTGCAAGGGTCCCACTTCGCCAACCTGATGCAGGCCAGCGCCGCCAACCAGCTGGTCATCGACCGTCGCGTCGATCCCTGCCTGTCGGAAGTGTTCCCGTGGGACCAGATCCCCGCCGCCCACGAGAAGATGCTGGCCAACCAGCACCTGCCCGGCAACATGGGCGTGCTGGTCTGCGCCCAGCGCCCCGGCCTGCGCACCTTCGAGGAGGTGCAGGAGCTGGGCGGAGAGGGGTGACGGCATGGAAATGGGGGAACGCAGCGTCTGCATGCAAGACGTCGGACCCGGAACCAGGGTCTCATCCTTTCAGTTTCGGAACCGAAGGAGTGCGCCATGACCGACATCACCTACACCATCGTCGAGCACGACGGCGGCTGGGCCTACAAGCTGGGCGACGTGTTCTCGGAGACCTTCCGTAGTCACGACGCCGCCCTGGCCGCGGCCAAGCGCGCGGCCGGCGAGCAGAAGGTGGCGGGCGATACGGTCGGCATCACCTACGAGGACGACCGCGGCCAGTGGCGCGAGGAACTGTCCGACGGTCATGACCGCCCGACCACGCACGTGAAGGGCTGAAGCCCTTCCCCTTCCAGTCTCCCGTCATTCCCGCCACAAGGGCGGGAATGACGGGAGGGTAGGGAATAGGCAGGCCCTATTTTCGATCCATCACGTATCGAAATTGCTCTTGGCAACCTCGCCGCCCCGTCGCACAGTCGCGCCCTGACATTTTGGCGGAGGGGCGTCATGGGGTGGAAGAGCAAGGTCGCGTTGGGCGCGGTCGGCGTGGCCGCGGTGCTGGCCGGGGTGGTGGTCGCGCGGACCGTCACGTTCAAGCCGCCGGCCCAGGCGGGCGAGGTTCCGCTGGCCGCCGCGCGTCCGTTCGACGCCGCCCGGGCCGCCGCGCACCTGGGCGAGGCCATCCGCTTCCAGACCGTCAGCCACCAGAACGCCGCCGACAACGACCTTTCCCAGTGGGACGCCCTGCACGCCTGGCTGCAGGCGACCTATCCGGCCGCCCACAAGGCCATGACCCGCGAGGTCGTCGGCGGCCACGCCCTGATCTACACCTGGAAGGGCTCGGACCCGTCGCTGCCGCCGCTGGTGCTGATGGCCCACCAGGACGTGGTGCCGGTGACGCCCGGCACCGAGAAGGACTGGAAGCATCCGCCGTTCGCCGGCGTGGTGGCCGACGGCGCGGTCTGGGGCCGGGGCGCGATCGACGACAAGGGTTCGCTGATCGGCCTGTTCGAGGCGGTCGACGGCCTGGCGGCCGCGGGCTTTTCTCCCAAGCGCACGGTGATCATCGCCAGCGGTCATGACGAGGAGGTCGGCGGGGCCGGCGCCCGGGCCGTGGCCGCCACGCTGAAGGCCCGGGGCGTCAAGGCCTGGTTCGTGCTCGACGAGGGCATGGTGGTGGTGGCCGACAATCCGGTCACGCAGGGGCCGGCCGCGATCATCGGCGTTGCCGAGAAGGGCTACGGCACGCTCAAGGTCACCGCGCCCGCGCCCGGCGGCCACTCCTCGACCCCGCCGCCGCAGACCGGGGTCACCACCCTGGCCCGCGCCGTGCTGGCCATCGCCGACCATCCCCACCCGATGAAGTTCGAAGGCCCGGGCGCCGACATGCTGAAGTCGCTGGCCCCCAGCGCCTCGCCGACGGTGAAGATGGCGGCGGCCAACAGCTGGCTGTTCTCGCCGCTTCTGGTCCAGCAGACGGCCAAGAGCCCGGCCGGGGCGGCCATGCTGCACACCACCATCGCGCCGACCATGCTGAAGGGCTCGCCCAAGGAGAACGTGCTGCCCCAGGACGCCACGGCCTGGATCAACTACCGCATCGCGCCGGGCGACAGCTCGGCCGCCGTCATGGCCCGGGCCAAGGACGCGGTGGGCGACCTGCCGGTGCAGCTGGCCTGGGAGCGCCAGCTCAACGAGCCTTCGCCGGTGTCGTCGACGACCTCGGAGGGCTGGAAGACCCTGGCCTCGCTGGCCGGGAACGAGAGCGGCGCGCCGGTCGCGCCGGGCCTGGTGATCGCCGCCACCGACAGCCGCTTCATGTCGCCGATCGCCGACGACATCTACCGCTTCCAGCCGATCACCCTGTCGATGGACGGCACCAGGATGATCCACGGCACCAACGAGCACATGACCCTGGCCAACCTGGAGGAGATGGTTCGCTTCTACCAGCGGCTGGTGGAGACGGCGGGGCGGTAGATCCTTCGCGGAACTCCCCGAAAGCGGGGGCCAGGTGTTTTATCGTTGAGCGCCATGGGTTGCAGAAAGGGCCCGGATCCCCGCTTTCGCGGGGATTTTGCGGGTAAGGATGCCAGCGCCCTTAAAATGCCGGCGGACTGACGCTAGAACCCCGATCATGCCCGCCGACGACGCTCGTATCGCTTCCCCTGCCGCCGGCGCCGCCAAGGCCCCGCCCGCCAAGTTCGGCAAGGGCTTCCTGTTCGACGCCTGGTACTACGCGGCCCTGTCGCGCGAGGTGAAGACCGGCAAGCTTGCCCGCTACGAGATCCTGGGCGAGCCGGTGCTGGTCAGCCGGGGCAGGGACGGCAAGGTGTTCGCGATCCGCGACGTCTGCCCGCATCGCGCGGCCCCGCTGTCGGCCGGCAAGCTGACGCAGGAGGCCGACGGCCGCGCCAGCGTCGAGTGCCCCTATCACGGCTGGCGGTTCGGTTCGGACGGCGTCTGCGCGTCGATCCCATCCCTGACCGGAGACCAGGGGCTCGAGGTCTCGCGCATTCGCGTGCGGCGCTATCCCGTCGCCGAAAGCCAGGGGATGGTGTTCGTCTGGATCAGCGGCGATCCGCGCTTCGATGGCGAGCCGCCGGAACCGCCGCCGTCGTTCCCCGGGGTGGTCGGCGGCGACGCCAAGATCGTCGACTCGATGATCTTCGAGACCCACATGGACCACGCGGTGGTTGGGCTGATGGACCCCACCCACGCGCCTTACGTCCACGAGGCCTGGTGGGCCCGCTCGTCCAAGCGCCAGTCGGAGAAGACCAAGGTCTTCGCGCCCTCGCCGGAGGGCTTCGTCATGCGCCGCCATGGACGCAGCAAGGCCAACCGCCTCTACGACATCCTGGGCGGCGCGCCGGAGATCGAGATCACGTTCCGGCTGCCCGGCTATCGCTGGGAGCACATCGTGGTGGGCAAGCGTCAGGTGCTGGCCCTGACCTGCCTGACCCCGCTGACCGAGACCAGCACGCGGATCAGCCAGCTGATCTGGTCCGACCATCCGGTGATGATGTTCCGGGCCCTGATCGCCCCCTTCGCCCGCGAGTTCCTGCGCCAGGACGGCCGCATGGTGAACCTGCAGAACGAGGGGCTGAAATACGATCCGGCCCTGATCTGGATCGACGACGCCGACACCCAGGCCAAGTGGTACCAGCAGCTCAAGCGGGAATGGACCGCCAGCCGCAACGAAGGCCGGCCGTTCGTCAATCCGGTCAAGGAAACCACGCTGAAGTGGCGCAGCTGAGGTCCATTGGGCGGCGCCTCGTCGCTGTCCTGACGACCCTGCCCGACGCGGCCGGCTGGCGCTGGTGCGCGGCGGCGACCGTGATCTGCGGCGCGGCGATGGCCGCCATCGGCTTGTCGACCGGCCTCTATCGCCTGACCGACACGGCGCCGGGCCTGCCGCCGCGGCTGCTGACGGTGTGGCTGATCCCGGCGCTCGGCGAGGAGATCCCGTTTCGCGGCGTGCTGCTGCCGGGGCGCGACGAGACCCGCCGGCCGTGGCTGTGGGTCGTCGTCTCCACGGCGCTCTACGTGGCCTGGCATCCGTTCGAGACCCTGACCTTTCTGCCGCACGCGACCACGTTCCTGCGGTGGGACTTTCTGGCCTGCACGGCGATCCTGGGCCTGGCCTGCGCCCTGATGCGCCTGCGCACAGGCTCGCTGTGGCCGGCGGTGCTGCTGCACGGCGGGTTCGTGGTGGTGTGGCAGACCTGGCTGGGCGGGGGCAGCGCGCTGGGGTGAGGGGGCTGCAAACCTCGCCTCCCTCATCGCCCGTCATTCCCGCCCCTGTGGCGGGAACCCCTCTATCAGCCGCAGGTGAGATTGCGGCGGCGTGCTCAGCACGCCGCTTGCGGCGCCCGTGCCAGCTCGACCAGGGTTTCCCGCCACAAGGGCGGGAATGACGGGAGGGATGGGGCAAACACGAAAAACCCGCCTGGTCGGGGGACCAGGCGGGCTCGCACGGAGCGCGCGGGGACGGGGGGTGGGGAGCGCGCCCCGAACCTCGTTAAGCGCGGTAGACGTAGGCGCTGGAGACGTAGCCGACGCCGACGCCGTTCTGGCCGACCAGGATCCATTGGCCGTCGCTGGTGCGACCCAGGGCCTGGAAGGTCTCGCCGGCGACGACCGAGCCGACGCGCTGGCCGCGGGTCGAGGCCGAGGCGCGCAGGTTCAGGGTCGAGCGGGCGACGTACTTGCCGGTGATCTTGGTCATCGGCGCGGAGTCGACGTTGTGCGAGATCTTGATGCCGTTGCTGGTCTTGTAGGAGCCGCCGACGTCGTTCGAGGCCTGCTTCTTCTGCATGCTGCAGCCGACGTAGGAGCCGGCGCCCGCGCCGACGACGGCGCCGATGGCGGTGCCCGTGCCGCGGTCGTTCTTGGCCAGGTTCGAGCCGGCGACGGCGCCCAGCAGGCCGCCGATCACGGCGCCCGTTTCCTGCTTCTTGCCCGAGGCGTCGCAGCCGACGACGCCGCCCAGGCGCTGTTCGACGGCGTTGGCGGCCGGCGCGGCGGCCATGGTGAAGGCGGTGGCGGCGGCGGCGATGGTCAGGCCGATCGTCTTGCCCATCTTCTTGATGTCGGTGGTCTTTTGCATGGCGGTGGTCTTTCGTCCCGTGTGATTGGTTCGGAGCCGTCGGCCCCGTGAGACGCACCATCGCAGGCCGAAGCTGAACCGAGCCGTCAGGTCGTTCGACAGAATTCGTTCATGTTGGAATTTTTTCGAAATGGATCGCGCGCCGTTCCAGAAGTCGTGGTGCGCAAATTCACAACCTTTGGGGGTGTTGTTGAGTTAAGATGCTTTGATGGCGCGGCCCGCAACCCCGCGTCGGGGAAGGGGACCGACCCATGAGGAAGATCGCGATTGCGACGGCCGCGACCGTCGCGCTGTACGCCGGCCTGACCGGCTGCGACAAGGCGCCGGAAGCCACCGCGCCCAAGCCCGAGGCGCTGCTGGACGTGGCGGTGATCACGCCGGTGCCGCTGCCGACCACGGCGAACTATCCGGTGGCCGCCGCGACGATCAACGGCTGGATCGCCAACGCCGACACCGCCGCCATCCGCAACCACGCCTGGCAGATCTGGCAGGCCATGGCCCAGCCGTCGGGCCAGTCGTTCAACGGCCAGTCGCTGCCGATCTGGGAAACCTGGGCCGGCACCGACGACGTCTTCCCGCCCGCGCCGCCGGCGGGGGCCGCCGCCGCCGCGACGACCACGACGGTGGCCCAGCGCGTGGCCGCGCCGCGCAAGCTGCGCGTCTTCCAGCAGCCGAACCAGTTCCACCACGGCCGCGGCGGCATCACGCCGACCAAGTTCGACACCACGGTGACTTCGTTCAACAAGTTCAGCCCCGAGGCGGCGACCTTCCTGGACGCCTCGCACCCGGGGCCGGGCGGCGTCTCCTACCGCTACTCCAGCACCAGCGACATGCAGAAGCTGAACGCCTCCTGGCCGGCGGGCACGACGCCCCAGGATCGCGGCGTGCAGGACTTCCCGGTGCGTGGCATCGAGCTGAAGCCGGTGTTCGGCCTGGTCCACGCCAAGGGCCTGACCCCCCAGCCGCTGTGGCAAGGGCCGGCGGCCTCGACCAACGCCCAGAACCCCGAGCCCCAGACCTGGACCACCTGCGTGCTTGTGGCGCCGACCGGCCAGGGTCCGGTGCGTCCGGCCACCCCGCGCGAGATCGCCAGCATCCGCGACCCGGGCGCCTGCAAGACCTTCCTGTGGGCGCCGATGAGCACCTTCTACTCGGTCAAGCTCAGCGCCGCCGAGGCCCAGGACTACAACACCGCCAACGGCCTGACCGGCGCCGACGCGGCCGTGCCCGGCGACTTCGCCGTGCTGCAGGCCATGCACGTCAACAGCAAGGAAATCCCGTTCTGGACTTGGCAGACCTTCTGGTGGCAGCCGGGCGCCGACACGCCGAACGGTTTCCCCGGCAGCAAGCAGGGCCAGCCGGCCAGCCTGACCGGACCGTGGACCAACTACGCCACCTGCACCGCCTACGACCAGACGACCACGCAAGGCGGCTCGACCATGACCGTCTGCTTCAACCCCTATCTGGAGACCAGCACCGGCATCCCGGCCGGCATCACCTCCAACTGCATGAGCTGCCACGGGGTGGCGGTGATCACCGCCGGCAACGCGCCCTATCCGGCCAACTACAAGAAGCCGATCGCGTTCTTCAGCGACCCGCTCTACTTCACCACCAGCAACACCCACGCCGACTTCTCGTGGGCGCTGGCGAGCAATTCCGACCCGAACTGACGACACAGCGCCCGTCCCCTTCGGGGGGCGGGCGCACGCCTCCCCGATCCCCGATCCCCGCTCTCGCGCAACCGCATGCTGCGTTGCGGCATTGCTCGCAGGTGCGAAAGGGATCACAGTGCCGGAAAACATAAGTACGGCGCAGGGGAGTTAGAGCATGGCCGACGCGGTCGCCCGGGAATCCACGTCCCTGATCCTTCCTGGCCTGACGGGCCTGCTGCGCGAGGCGGCGACCTGCGCCCAGACCTTCGTCGCCGAGGCCCGGCCCGCGGTGAAGGCCGCCATAGCCGGCGCCGACGGCAGGATCGACCGCAAGCTCGCCGACGCCCAGCAGCACGCCGTGCACGGTTTTGGCTGGTACGCCGCCTATGCCGAACTGATGAACCAGGTCGCCGGCTGGGCCGAGCGGCTGGAGACCGAGGGGCGTTTCGGCGAGATCGAGGCCCTGCTGGCCCAGCTCCTGTTCTCCGAGTACGCCGCCCAGCTGATCGGCGGCGTGCCGATGAACCAGGGCGAGATCGTCCGCCCCGCCCACCTGGTCACCGACCGCGCGGTGATGAACCGCCTGTTCTCGAACGGCATCATGAAGCTGATGGTCGAGGGCGGCACGCAGGCGGTGAAGACCCGCATCGCCCAGCGCCTGGCCGAAGCCAAGGGCCGACCGACCCTGGAGCATACCGGTCTGGACGAGACCTTCGAGATGATCCGCGACCAGTTCCACGCCTTCGCCGAGGAGAAGGTCACGCCTTTCGCCCACGAGTGGCACCTGAAGGACCAGCTGATCCCGATCGAGCTGGTTCAGGAGCTGGGCGAACTTGGCGTCTTCGGCCTGACCATCCCCGAGGAGTACGGCGGCAGCGGCATGGGCAAGACCGCCATGTGCGTGGTGTCCGAAGAGCTGTCGCGCGCCTGGATCGGCGTAGGCTCGCTGGCCACGCGATCGGAAATCGCCGGCGAGCTGATCCTGACCGGCGGGACCGAAGACCAGAAGCAGTACTGGCTGCCCAGGATCGCCAGCGCCGAGATCCTGCCGACCGCGGTGTTCACCGAGCCGAACACCGGCTCGGACCTGGGGTCCTTGCGCACCCGCGCGGTGCTGGAGGGCGACGCCTACGTGGTGACCGGGAACAAGACCTGGATCACCCACGCCGCCCGCGCCGACGTCATGACCCTGCTGGTGCGCACCGATCCGGCGACCAGCGACTATCGCGGCCTCTCCATGCTGCTGGCTCCCAAGCCGCGCGGCGTCGAGGGCGACGACTTCCCGGCCCCGGGCATGAGCGGCGGCGAGATCGGCGTCATCGGCTATCGCGGCATGAAGGAGTACGAGCTGGGCTTCGACGGCTTTTCCGTGCCGGCCGGAAACCTGCTGGGCGGCGCGCCCGGCCATGGGTTCAAGCAACTGATGGCCACCTTCGAGAGCGCCCGCATCCAGACGGCGGCGCGGGCGGTGGGCGTGGCCCAGGCGGCGCTGGAGGTCGGCCTGTCCTATGCGCTCGACCGCAAGCAGTTCGGCGACGCGATCTTCGCCTTCCCCCGGGTGCACAACAAGCTGGCGATGATGGCCGCCGAGATCATGGGCGTGCGCCAGCTGACCTATTTCGCCGCCCGCCAGAAGGACGAGGGCAAGCGCTGCGACCTGGAGGCCGGCATGGCCAAGCTGGTCGCCGCCCGCGTGGCCTGGGCCGCCGCCGACAACGCCCTGCAGATCCACGGCGGCAACGGCTTCGCCATGGAATATGCGGCGAGCCGGCTGTTGGCCGACGCCCGCATCCTGAACATCTTCGAGGGGGCCGGCGAGATCCAGGCCCAGGTCATCGCCCGGCGCCTGCTGGAGGACGCCAACTAGTCCAGCGTCGTGCGGTAGCGGGCCATGGCCGCGCCGGCGATCACCACCACGAACAGCGCCAGGGCGCCGAGGCTGGGCCACAGGGCCACGACGTCGAGGCCCTTGAGCAGGGCGCCGCGCACCACCCGCAGGAAGTGGGTCACCGGGATCACGCTGCCCAGGGCCTGGGCCCAGTCGGGCATGCCGCGGAACGGAAACATGAAGCCCGACAGCAGGATCGACGGCATCATGTAGAAGAACGACATCTGCATGGCCTGCAACTGGGTCCGCGCCACGGTCGAGATCAGGAAGCCCAGGGCCAGCGAGCCGACAATGAACAGCAGGACGCCCAGGCCAAGGGCGATCCAGCCGCCGGCCATCGGCACGGCGAACAGCACCCGGGCGAGGATCAGGATCACCGCCGTCTGGATCAGGCCGACCACGACATAGGGCGCCAGCTTGCCGATCATCACCTCGATGGGGCGGGCGGGCGTGGCCAGCAGGCTTTCCATCGTGCCGCGCTCGTACTCGCGGGTGACGCCCAGGGCGGTCATCATCACAAGGGTCATCGACAGGATCACGCCCAGCAGGCCCGGCACGATGTTGTAGGCGGTGACGGCCTCGGGATTGTAGCGACGGTGGATCACCACCTCGAACGGATCGGCGCCGGGCCTGGCCGCCGCGCCGACGAGATCGCGCGACAGGGCCGTGCGCGGCAGGCTGGCCAGGGCGGCGATGGCCCCGCCGGTGGCGGCCGGATCGGAGGCGTCGGCCTCGACCAGGATCTGGGCCCCGTCGCCGCGCACCACGCGCCGGGTGAAGTCGGCGGGGATGGTCAGGGCGAACTGCACCTCGCCCCGCGCCACGGCTTCGTCCAACTCGGCCGGCGAGGACGCGGTGCGAACGATCTCGAAATAGCCGCTGTTGACCAGGGCCGACAGGGTCGAGCGGGCCATCGGCCCCTGGTCCTGCACTAGCACCGCCGTGGGCAGGTCGCGCGGGTCGCTGTTGATGGCGTAGCCGAACAGCAGCAGCTGCACGATCGGCATGACCAGGATCATGGCGTAGGTCAGCCGGTCGCGGGTGAGCTGGATGAACTCCTTGATCAGCACCGCCAGGATGCGCGCGCCGGACAGGCCTCCCCTGCGCTCAGCGGCTCCGCTCATTGGAAATTGTCCGACGACTGGCTCATCAGCCGGATGAACACGTCCTCCAGCGTCGGCTGGACCTCGGTCCAGGTCACCGGCGGCTTGCGATAGGGGGCGATGGCGGCCTCCAGCGCGGCGCGGTCGACGCCGCTGACGTGCAGGGCCGCGCCGAACGGGGCGGCCATGGCCACGCCCGGCGCCGTGGCCAGGTCCCGCGCCAGCCGGTCGGCTCCCGGCCCCTCGCCGCGGAAGGTGACGAGGCCCGAGCGGGCGATGACCTCGTCGGCCGTGCCCCGCGCCATCAGCCGGCCGTAGGCGATATAGGTGATGTCGTGGCAGCGCTCGGCCTCGTCCATGTAGTGGGTCGAGACCATGACGGTCAGCCCCTCGGCCGACAGGGCGTGGATCTCGTCCCAGAACTCGCGGCGGGCCTTGGGATCGACCCCCGCGGTCGGCTCGTCGAGCAGCAGCAGCCTTGGGCCGTGCATGATGCTGGCGGCCAGGGCCAGGCGCTGCTTCCAGCCGCCCGACAGGCTGCCGGCCAGCTGCTTGCGGCGGGCGGTCAGGCCCAGGCGCTCGAGGCTCTCGGCCACCCGCGCGCGGCGGCGATCCAGCTCGTGCACGCGGGCGACGAAGTCGAGGTTCTCCTCGATCGACAGGTCCTCGTAGAGCGAGAACTTCTGGGTCATGTAGCCGGTCTGGCGCTTGACCGCCTCGGCTTCCTTGCGGAAGTCCAGGCCCAGAACCTCGCCCTCGCCGCTGTCGGGGGTGAGCAGGCCGCACAGCATGCGCAGGGTGGTGGTCTTGCCCGAGCCGTTGGGGCCCAGGAACCCGGTGATGCGGCCCTTCTCGACCTGGATCGACACGTCCTGCACCACGTGGCGCGGGCCGAAACTCTTGTTCAGCCCCGAGACGTCGACCGCCAGGTCGGTCACTTGCCCGCCTCCAGCGGCGCGACGTCGACCGGCAGGCCCGGCGCCAGGGGCGCGCCGGGCGCGGGCCGGGCCTCGACCAGGAACACCAGCCGCTGGCGCGTCTCGCGGCTGTAGATCACCGGCGGGGTGAACTCGGCGCGCGGGCTGACATAGTTGATCCTCGCCGAGCGCTCGGCCCCGCAGCCATCGCACGAGAACCGCACCTGCGCGCCCACGCGGTAGCGGGCGATCTCGGCCTCGGGCACGAAGAAGCGCAGGCGCACGCGCTCGTCGGCCAGCAGCGCCACGACCGGCTGGTTGGCCGAGGCCCATTCGCCGGGCTGGTAGAAGACGTCCTGCACCAGGGCCGAAGCCGGCGCCTTGGGGCTGATCTGGTCGAGGCGGTCCTGGGCGGCGGCCAGGGCCTGGCGGGCCGAGGCGACGGCCGCGCCAGCGGCGGCCACCGTGTCCGGACGCTGGCCCAGTGTTCCGACGGTCTTGCGGCGGGCGACGGCGACGGCGTAGGCGCGGGCGGTGTCGCGGGCGGCGCGGGCCTGGTCCAGCCGGGCGGGGGCGTAGATGCCCCTGGCGACCAGAGGGGCGATGCGGTCGTAGTCGGCCTGGGCCTGTCGCACCGCCGCTTCGGCGGCCGCGCGCTCGGCGTCGAACACCGCCAGCTCCTGCGGACGCTGGCCCTTCTCGGCGTCGCGCTGCTGGGCCCGCGCCGTCTCCAGCTGGGCGGCGGCCTGGTCGCGGGCGGCGGTCAGCTGGGCCGCGTCGAGGGCGAACAGCGGCTGGCCGGCCTTCACCCGGTCGCCGCGTTGCACGGAAACGACGCTGACCGGCCCGGCCGACGCGGCGGCCACATACAGGGTCTCGCCCTCGACATAGCCCGACAGCCGGCGGGGGCGGTGGGCGTCGGGGCCCAGCAGCCGCCAGCCCACGAAGCCGGCGACGCCGAGCCCGATCACGACGGCTGCGATGCGGACGGCGGGCTTCATGCCCCGGCCTCCGCGCGCGGGGTCAGGCCCAGCAGCACGGTGTCGGCGTGCTGGCGGACCAGGGCCTCCAGGTCCATGGCCGGGGCGCCGACGGGGACGAAGGTCTCCTTCCAGATCACACCCATCAGGATCGGGCCGACGATGCTGAAGGCGTAGAGGCGCGGGTCGCCCGGCGCGACCTCGCCGCGCGCCTGGGCGCGGGCGATGGCGCCGCTCATCAGCGTCAAGGCGCGGCTGACCACCTCGTCGTGCCAGACGCGGGCCAGTTCGGGGAAGTTGCGTGACTCGCCGATCACCAGCTTGGCCACCGCGCCCAGGCGCGAGGTCCCGATCAGTTGGACGATGCGGGAAAAGACCATCCGCAGCAGGTCGGGGAAGGGCAGGGTCGCCTGGGCCAGCACCGCCTCGACCATGTCGAGATTGGGCGCGACGGCCTCGCGCACCACGGCGCGGAAGATGTCGTCCTTGGTCTCGAAATAGAGATAGAGCGCGCCCTTGGAGATGCCGGCCTTGGCGGCGATCTCGTCCAGCCTGGCGCCGGCGAAGCCGCGCTCGGCGAAGACCTCCAGCGCGGCCTGGACGATCTCGCCCGGCCGCGCCTCGCTGCGCCGTCGCCATTTGGGCGGGCCTGGCTGCATGATCCACGCCTTCTCAATATATAACTGACCGGAAAGTTATATACTAACGCTGTGGATAACTCAAGCGGGAGCAACCGGCAAGGCAAAAGCCGCCTCCCATCGGGAAGGCGGCTTTCGGTATCGTTGAATGGAGGCGGCGTCGCGCCGCTCTAGCGCGGCGTCCAGCCGGCGGCGATCAGGGCGACCTGTTTGTCCATGGCCGCCGACATCTCCTGGGCGCCGGCGCCGCGGGCGGCGGCCATGCGGTAGTTGGAGGCGTAGCAGGCCTTCAGCACTTCCACGGTCAGGCCCAGATCGAGGTCGCCGCGCACGTCGCCGCGCGCCACGCCGTCGTGCAGCACCTGCTCGAGCATGTCCGACAGCCGCTCGTTACGGCCGTAGGGGGTCACCCCCGGGTCGTTGCTCGGGCTGTAGGAGGCGGCGATGTGGGCCAGGAACAGCCGCACCCGCCGGGTCTCGAACTCGTAGTGGATGGCGAAGATCGAGCACAGCCGATCGGCCGTGGAGCCGCGCAGGAACGGCAGCACCCGGTCGAATTCGGCATAGAGGTCGCCGAGGCGCCGCTCCATCACGTGGCTGAGAACCTCGGCCTTGGACGCAAAGGTCGTGAAGACGCTGCCCACGGACACGCCCGCCCGTTCGGCGATGGCGCGGATCGTGGTCTCTTCGTAACCGGTCTCGTTGAACAGGTCTCGCGCGGCTTCGAGCACGCGCTCGCGCGTCGCCTGTTTCTGTTCGTCGCGTACGCCCACGCAGTTCCCCCTCCGGACACGCAGCGCTGATTTCAAAACATCGAAACGCGCGCCCGACCCCAACGGGCGCTCGTCTCGTTCTTATTGTCGTTGACCTGGACGACCGGGGGACGATCCGCCCCCCGGCGGAACCGTCCTCAGGCGCGCACGCCGGCGAGGATCAGCTTCAGCTGTTCACGCAGGTGAGCCACCAGGTTTTCGACCGTCCAGCCGTCGTAGACGGCGCGGCGGTAGTTGGCGACATACACGTCCCAAGCGATCTCGGCCACGAGTTTCGCGTCGACGTCGGCCTTCAGTTCGCCGGCCTGCACGCCGCGCTCCAGGGCGTCGGTGATCAGGGCGAACAGGTGCTTGATATCGGTGCGGGCGCGCTTTTCGGCGGCGTCCGAACGGGTCCAGCTGACGGCGATGCTGGCTTGCAGCAGCGGCAGTTGTTCCAGGTGGAAGCTGTAGGCCACGCCGAACAGGCCCAGCAGGGCGTCGGCGACGGTTTCGCCTTCGCGGGCGGCCTGCTTCATCTGGGCGTAGATGACTTCGTAGTCGGCGGTCAGGATCTCGTCGAACAGTTCCGACTTGTCCGAGAAGCTGGCGAACACCGCGCCGGTCGACATGCCGGCGGCCTGGGCGATGTCACGGATCGTGGCGCCCTCGTAGCCGCGCTCGCTGAACAGGCGGCGGGCGGCCGACAGGACGCGCTCGCGGGTGCGCTGCTTGGCGAGCGCCCGGCGGGTCAGCTTCACCGGGGTTTCGGAACCGGACTCGATGTTGACGGAAACAAAGCTCATGCGGCGGCCTCCAGGCGGGCGAGCGCGGCTTCGGCGCGCTTCTCAAATTCGATGCAGTACTCGTCGACGACGTTTTGCAGGACGTCGGCGTAGCGGCGGGCGAGATCGCGCCCATCCTGGGCGGCGTCTCGAAGGTCGATGATCAGTTGACGGACTTCCGCGAGGGCTTCGTCCCTCTCGGATGGGGCCGCGGCGAGCCGTGCGCTCTGCGACATGATTTCTCTCTCCAGGCCGGCCGCGGGAACAAACTGCGCTGAACGATCCGCGGCTTGGCGTCGATCATGTTCAACGAACGCGCACTGTGAATTCAGGTGGGGCCGTCTACCCTTGTGTGCAAGGGAATTCAACCCACAAATCGTGCCAAAATCGATCAACCTTGGCTGAAAAACGTTCTATGGTAGCGCTGCTCATCCGTCGATGCGGCAAATGCGCTCAACGAACACACTCGGCGAACGTGTTTTGCGATTTTGAGGCGAGCGGGGCGGCGCTGGCGTTCGCCAAACGAGAGGCCTAGGTTGGCGTGCATGGCCAACCTGTTCCAAATCGCCATCCCCGTCGCCCTGTTCGCCGTGCTGGCGACGCTGTGCGTGGGGATCTACGCCCTCTTCCGCGGCGGCGACTTCGGCCGCTCCTATTCCAACCGGCTGATGCGCCTGCGCGTGGTGCTGCAGTTCGTCGCCGTGCTGGTCCTGGTGGCCGCTTTCTGGTGGAGCCACCGGTAAAGCTGTAGCCGGCTGATTTTGCAGCTTTGTTTCAGGAGATAACGGCGTGGTCGTGCTCAACCGCATCTATACGCGCACGGGCGACAAGGGCTCGACCCGGCTGTCGACGGGCGAGCCGGTCAGCAAGGCCTCCCTGCGGGTCGAGGCCTATGGCGGCGTCGACGAGACCAACGCCTTCATCGGCGTGGCCCGCCAGCACGCCGGCGGCGACCCCGAGCTCGACGCCATGCTCGAGCGGATCCAGAACGACCTCTTCGATCTGGGCGCGGATCTGGCCACCCCCGAGCAGAACGAAAAGCCGGAATGGGAGCCGCTGCGCGTGGTCGAGGGCCAGGTCGAGCGGCTGGAGGCCGAGATCGACCTGATTAACGAGCGCCTGTCGCCCCTGACCTCGTTCGTGCTGCCGGCGGGGTCTCCCCTGTCGGCCGCCCTGCACGTGGCCCGCACCGTCTGCCGCCGGGCCGAGCGCACCTGCGTGGCCCTGGCCGCGACCGAGGGCGAGATCGTCGGCCAGCCGGCGCTGAAATATCTCAATCGCCTGTCGGACCTCTTGTTCGTGGCCGCGAGGCGCGCCAACTCCAACGGCGCGAGCGACGTGCTGTGGAAGCCCGGCGCGACGCGATAGGACCTCTTCGATGCGCATCGGCCTCCTGGAAACGGGCGAACCGCCCGAAAGCCTGATTTCGGACTACGGCCGCTATGGCGGCATGTTCCAGCGCCTGCTGGGGCCCGGCCACGACTACACGACCTTCGACGTCCAGGCCGGGGCGCTGCCCAAGGCCATCGACGCCTGCGACGCCTATGTCGTCACCGGCAGTTCGGCCGGGGTCTATGACGACCTGCCGTGGATCGATCCGTTGAAGGGCTTCCTGGCCACCGCCCGTGACCAGGTTCCGCTGGTGGGCGTGTGCTTCGGCCACCAGGTGATGGCCGAGGCCTTCGGCGGCAGCGCGGTGAAGTCCGACAAGGGCTGGGGCATCGGCCTGCAGAGCTATTCGGTCGCCAACGCCGCGCCCTGGATGGACGACGTGGCCCATGTCAGCGCGCCCGGCTCGCACCAGGACCAGGTCGTTGCTCTGGCGCCGGGCGGCCAGGTGCTGGCCGGCAGCGACTTCACCCCGTTCGGCGTGCTGGCCTATGGCGACAAGGCCATCTCGATGCAGTTCCACCCCGAGTTCGACCCGGCCTACGCCACGGCCCTGATCGAAAGCCGGCGCGGCACGCGGTTTTCCGAGGAACAGGCCGACGCGGCCGTGGCCTCGCTGGCCGCGCCCAACGACAGCAACCGCATCGCCGGCTGGATCGATAGCTTCTTGCGGAAAGCAACCAAGGCCTGACTTGGCCGTTGCGGCTGAGCAAGCGGGAGAACAACGCCATGCGTCTCGCCACCGTGATGCTCGCCGTCGGCCTGACGCTTGCGGGCGGCGCCGTGATCGCCATGACCCAGGGCGCGGCCGGCCCCGCGCCCGCCGCTGCGCCGGCGCAGGGCCTCAAGACCGTCGCCAGCTTCCAGTCGATCAAGGACCCGGCCGCCCGCTCGGTCGCCCTGTTCGCCGAGGCCGGCAAGGTGATCCAGAGCCCGCGCTGCCTGAACTGCCACCCGGTCGAGCGCGCGCCGACCCAGGGCGACGACCTGCATCCGCACAATCCGCCGATGGTCGCCGGCCAGAGCGGCCATGGTCCCACCGGCATGCCCTGCCTGTCGTGCCACGGTCCGGCCAACGTCAAGACCTTCGGCCAGCAGGTAAAGAGCATCCCCGGCGATCCGCACTGGGCCCTGGCCCCGGCCGAGATGGCCTGGCAGGGCAAGTCGCTGGGGGCGATCTGCGCCCAGCTGAAGGACCCGGCCCGCAACGGCGGCAAGACCCTGGCCCAGATCCACGAGCACATGGCTCGCGACCACCTGGTCGGCTGGGGCTGGAACCCGGGCGAGGGCCGCAAGCCCGCGCCGGGCACGCAAGGCCAGTTCGGCGAGATCATCAAGGCCTGGATCGACACCGGGGCGAAGTGCCCCAAGGCGTGATCGGGAGCCGCGCGAGTGGCGGCATGCCGCCCGTTGGTGCAGGATGGCCGGCATGGCCAAGCTTTCGCCGCACCCTCTAGTCTGGATGGATCCCGATCGGCGCTGGCTGTACCGAGCCGTTCTCGTGCTGACGGATCGACGATCCTCGCCCCTCCGCTGGAGGGTGGCGCGCCACGCCCTGCTCGAAGACCTCGAAATCCATGACGATCCCTTCCAGGGGGCGAACGCCTGGATCCGGAGCGACGAGCTCGACCTGGTGGTCCGGCTGGGCGAACTGCTGGCCGGCGACGCCGATCCTGGTCAGGTGAGGGCGGTCGCCGGAGCACTACGAGCCCGACTCGAAAGCAACGGGCCAGGGCGCACAGCGCACATCGGGCCCTAGACAACCCGCAACCGGCCTGACCAATATCCCGCCCAATGACAACGTTGGCATTACCAGCGTTGCGGGACAGGGAGAGGCGGATGCGGCAGGTGTTCGAGCGCGTTCTGGCGGCCGCGGCCGTGCTGGTCATGGCCGCGTCGGCGGCGCAGGCGGGGCCGACCCTGACCCGGGCCGACCGGCGCGACGGCCAGGACCTGTCGGGAACCTGGAACTACTCGGTCGACCCCTATCGTGACGGCGTCGCCGGCTTCCACCGCGGCCCGCCCGGGACCGGCCACCGCCGCTACGACGACAGCGACGTCGAGCAGGTGACCCGCGCCGATCCCAAGGCGCTCTACGAATATGACATGCAGCGCTCGCCGACCGCGACCCTGCCGGCCTCATGGCTGACCCACGCGCCAGAGATGCGCCACTACCAGGGTCTGGTCTGGTACCAGCGGCGGTTCGATACGCCGGCGCTGAAGCCCGGCCAGCGGGCCTTCCTGCGCTTCGAGGCCGCCAACTACACCGCCAAGGTCTATCTGAACGGCCAGGCCGTGGGCGAGCACGAGGGCGGATTCACGCCCTTCTCCTTCGAGGTGACCAAGCTTCTGCGGGCCGGCCAGAACCAGGTGACGGTCGGCGTCGACTCCACCCCCGCCGTCGACGGCGCCCCGCCGCCGGTCACCGACTGGGAGACCTATGGCGGCATCACCCGGCCGGTGCGGCTGGTGATCACGCCCGCCACCTTCGTCGACGAGGCCTGGGTGCGCCTGACCCGCGACGGCAAGACGATCGCCGCAGACGTGCGCCTGGACGGTCCGGCCGCCGCCGGCCAAGCGGTCAGCGTCAAGGTCGCCGGGCTGAATCTGACCCTCTCCGGCCAGGCCGGTTCGGACGGCGTGGCCAGGTTGTCGGCCCCCGCGCCCAAGGGCCTCAAGCGCTGGGCGCCGGGCGCGCCCGCGCTCTATGACGTCCGCGTCGAGGCCGGCGACGACGTGCTGACCGACCGTGTCGGCTTCCGCACCGTCGAGGTGCGTGGCGGCGAGATCCTGGTCAACGGCAAGCCGGTGTTCCTGCGCGGCATCTGCCTGCACGAGGAGGAGCTGGGCGAGAACCCGGCTCGCACCATCACCGAGGCCTCCGCCCACGCCCTGCTGGCCGAGGCCCGCGACGGCCTGCACGCCAACTTCGTGCGCCTGGCCCACTATCCGCATTCTGAGGTGACCACGCGCCTGGCCGACGAGATGGGCCTGCTGGTCTGGAGCGAGATCCCGATCTACTGGCTGGTCGATTTTAGCAACGCCCGCACCCTGAGGCTGGCGCGCGACATGCTGGCCGACTCCATTCGCCGCGACCGCAACCGAGCCTCCATCGTGCTGTGGAGCGTGGCCAACGAGACCCCGATCAGCGACGCCCGCAACGCCTTCCTGGGGACCCTGGCCGACGACGTCCGCGCGCTCGACGACACGCGCCTCGTCACCGCTGCCCTGCTGGCCGACCGCAAGATCGAGGGCGGCAGGCAGGTGATGGGCGTCGACGATCCGCTGGCCGCCAAGCTCGACGTGCTGGCGGTCAACACCTATGCCGGCTGGTACTCCGACGACGGCCTGGACGCGGTGGCCAGGATCGCCTGGCGGCCCACCGACAAGCCGATGGTGTTCTCCGAGTTCGGCGCCGACGCCCTGGCCGGGTTCAGCGACCCGGCCCTGATGCGCAAGTTCTCCGAGGACTTCCAGGCCCGCTACTACGTCCAGACCCTGGCCATGGCCGCCAACGCGCCGTCCTTGCGCGGCATGTCGCCCTGGATCCTCAAGGACTTCCGCTCGCCCCGTCGCCAGCACCCGGTCTACCAGCAGGGCTGGAACCGCAAGGGCCTGATCTCGCCCGCCGGCCGGCGCAAGGCCGCCTTCAAGGTGCTGGCCGACTACTACGAAAAGCTGGCGGGGGAGGGACGGTAGGTTATCTGGCGCTTACCTATCCGCCCGTCATTCCCGCCCTTGTGGCGGGAACCCCTGGTTCCGCTCGCACGGGAAGCGCAAGCGGACTGCCGAGCAGTCCGCCCCATCCGCCCTTGCGGCTTACAGAGGGGTTCCCGCCACAAGGGCGGGAATGACGGGAGAAGAGGGAGAGTAGTTCGCCCTACAGCCGCGCCGCCAGGGCCGCCATCTGGTCGGCGGCGATCCCCCAGCCTTCGTGGAAGCCCATCTGCTCGTGCATGGCCTTGTCCTCGGCGGTCCAGTGGCGGGCGATGGCGGTGTATCGGGTCTTGCCCCCGCCCAGGTCCTCGAAGCGGACGATGCCGACCATGAACGGCTTGTCGGAGGGGACCCAGGCGCTCGTGAAGGCGTCGGTGAAGACGATCAGCTGGTTCTCGACCACCTCCAGATAGACGCCGCGGTTGGGCATCTCCTCGCCGTTCGGACCGCTCATGACGATCAGGCTGTTTCCGCCGGTGCGCACGTCCATCTGCGCGTGGCTGACGCGCCAGGGCGGCGGGCAGAACCACTCGGGCAGCAGCTCGGGCGTGGTCCAGCACTTGAAGAGCTTCTCGGCCGGCTGGTCGATGATCCGGGTCAGGACCAGTTCGTGGGCGGCGGCGTCGAGAGCCATGGCGTTTCTCCGTATGGTTGGAAGCAGTGTTCGGCCCAAGGACGCGGGAGGTCGACCCGTCCCGACACCGCCCCGCGCATTTTTTCGAAGCCGGTTGACCCGCTTCCTCCCCGGGGCCACTGTGCCGGCAATTCAAACAAACGTTTAGGGAGCGCGCCGTGAGCCTCTTCGACCTTTCCGGCAAGGTGGCCATCATCACCGGTTCCTCGCGTGGCATCGGCAAGGCCATCGCCGAGCGCATGGCCGAGCACGGCGCCAAGGTGGTGATCTCGTCGCGCAAGGCCGGTCCCTGCGAGGAAGTGGCTGCGGCGCTCAACGACAGGCACGGCGCGGGAACCGCGATCGCCGTGCCGGCCAACATCGCCTCGAAGGAGGACCTGCAGCGCCTGGTCGACGAGACCCGCGCCGCCTTCGGGCGCGTCGACGTCTGCGTCTGCAACGCCGCCAGCAATCCCTATTACGGCCCCCTGGCCGGGATCAGCGACGACCAGTTCCGCAAGATCCTCGACAACAACATCATCAGCAATCATTGGCTGATCTCGATGGTCGCGCCGGAGATGCGCGAGCGCAAGGACGGCGCTATCGTCATCGTCAGCTCGATCGGCGGCCTGCGCGGCAACGCCATCATCGGGGCCTACAACATCTCCAAGGCCGCCGACTTCCAGCTGGCCCGCAACCTCGCTCACGAGTTCGGCCCCGACAACGTGCGGGTCAACTGCATCGCGCCGGGCCTGATCAAGACCGATTTCGCCAAGGCCCTGTGGGACGATCCCAAGACCCTCGAGCGGTCGACCGCCGGGGTGCCTCTGCGCCGGATTGGCGAGCCTGACGAGATCGCCGGGGCGGCGGTCTACCTCGCGTCAAGCGCGGGCAGTTTCATGACGGGGCAAGCATTGGTGGTGGACGGCGGGGCGACCATCTGAGGCGGGCTCCACCAGGGCGCGATAACGGCGGTTTTTGGTGCGGCCTAGGGACGCGCCCCGTCGGAAATTAACCGTCAGCATAAGAGGTTGCCGCTAGGAGATACGGGTCAATCGAGGACCCGCCGCTTGAAGCGCTTCCTGCCCCTGCTGCTCGCGCTCGTCGCCCTGGCCGGCGCGTCGCCGGCCCGCGCCGCGTCGCCGGACGTCGGCGGCCAGGCCAGCAAGCTGCAGACGCTCTATCGCGAGATCGGCGTCCAGCGGGCCGGACCCGCGCCGCGCGCCAACGAGGACGTCGAACGGGCGGGCCGCCGGGCCCTGCGCCAGCGCGGCGACACGCGCCTCTACGCCCTGTGGCGGGTGCTGTACGCCTACAAGAGCAACCACGTCGACCAGGCCTTCAAGGACTGGATCGCCACGGTGCGCGCCACGGCCCGCGCCGACGACGACGCCGAACTGACCACCCTGGCCGAGATGATGGAGGCCGCCTACGAACTGGAGACCCGCGGCCCGAGCGGTGTCGACGACGCCCGCTGGGCCCGGTTCCTCGAGGGCTCGGGGCGCGAGATCGGTCTGATGGCCGGCGTCGAGCGCATCCGCCTGCTGGCCCGCAGCGGCCGCTGGACCCAGGCCAGCCAGTTCGCCGGCGAGCTGTTCGAGGACCTGGAGGAGCGCGGCTCCATCGCCCGGCCGCTGCTGGCCGAGGCCCACCAGGTGCATTCCTACACGCTGTCGGAAATCGGCGACAAGGACGGCGCCCTGGACCACATGGCCGAGGCCGCGCGGCTGGACGAGCGCGACGCCTTCTACATGCGCAAGATCGAGCGGCTGTACGACATCGCCTACACCGCCGCCGAGCTGGGCGAGATCCAGGCCGCCGAGCGGTTCGCCGACATGCACCACCGCATGAGCGCGGCCACCGGCGACCAGGATCTGCTGACCTGGGACCAGAACCTGTGCGCGGTGATCGCCGACGCCCGCGACGATCCGCGCGCGGTGCTGCGCTGCCTGGTCGACGCGGGACCGGCCCTGGCCGCGCCACGCGACCGGGTGTCGGTGTCGATGCTGCGCCTGCGGGCCAAGGCCCTGGCCAGGACCGGCTATGCGGCCCGGGCGCGCGCGGATCTGGCCGTGCTCGACCAGGCGCCGCCGCGCGCCGCGCGTCCCGATCCCATCGGCCGCCTGCTGGTCGAGGCCTACATCGCCAACGCCGAGGGGCGCGGCAAGGACGCCTTCGCCCTGTTCGACCGCTGGCGCGCCACCCACGCCCGCGAGGCCAGCGCCACCCAGGCGGCCACCGCCGCCCAGATCTCGTCGGCTCTCGAGGCCGAGCTGCGCGCCAAGCGCAGCGAAAGCCGCCGCCTGACCGCCGAGGTCGAGCTGACCCGGCGCCTCGCCCAGGCCACCGGCGTCATCGCCGCCCTGATGGCCCTGCTGGTGGTCGGCGGGATCGCCTGGGCGCTCTACATGCGCCGGGCCCAGGCCAACCTGAAGGACGCCCGCGGCCGGGCCGAGGCCGCCAGCGACGCCAAGTCCTCGTTCCTGGCGGTGATGAGCCACGAGCTGCGCACGCCGCTGAACGGCATGCTGGGCATGGCCCAGGCCCTGCGCGCCGACGACCTGGGGTCCGGCCAGCGCGAGCAGGTCGACCTGCTGATCGATTCCGGCGAGACCCTGCTGGTGCTGCTGAACGACATCCTCGACCTATCCAAGATCGAGGCCGGCAAGCTCGAGATCGCCCCGACCGCCGGCGACCTGGTCCAGACGGTAAGCCGCCTCGTCAACGGCTTCCAGCCGACCGCGCGCGAGAAGGGCATCGTCCTGTCGTTCAACATCGACGGCGATCCGCCGCCGTGCCTGATGTTCGACGTGGTGCGGGTGCGCCAGTGCGTCGCCAACCTGGTGTCCAACGCCCTGAAGTTCACCAGCGAGGGCCGCGCCGAGGTGACCCTGGCCTGCGCTCTCGAGCCGAACAGCGGCCGCCAATCGGTACGGCTGACGGTCAGCGACACCGGCATCGGCATGAGTTCGGCCACGCTGGACAAGCTGTTCGGCGCATTCACCCAGGCCGACGCCTCCACCACCCGCAACTACGGCGGGTCGGGCCTGGGGCTTAACATCACCCGGCGGCTGGCCGAGCTGATGGGCGGTTCGGTCAATGTGCGCAGCCGCGAGGGCGAGGGCTCGCTGTTCACGCTGAGGTTCATGGCCGACGTGGCCGAGGCCCCGGCCATGGCGGTTCCGGCCGAGGCGCCGACGGCGGTGTTCGAGCTGGACGCCCTGACCTCGCTGGGCGGGCGGCGGGTGCTGGTGGTCGACGACCATCCGGTCAACCGCCGGGTCATCCGCCTGTTCCTCGAGCCGTTCGGCTGCGAGCTGGTCGAGGTCGAGAACGGCCAGGAGGCGCTGGCCGCCGTCGAGGCCGAGGCCTTCGACATCGTGCTGATGGACGTCAACATGCCGGTGATGGACGGCCTGGAGGCCACGCGCCGTCTGCGCGCCGATCCGCGTTGGCGCAACCTGCCGATCGTCGCCCTGACCGCCGACGTCATGAGCACCCAGATCCGCACCTGCCTGGAGGCGGGGATGGACGCCCACGTCGCCAAGCCGATCGACATGCGCAATCTCTTGACCATCCTGGCCCAGGTGGTGGTCGCCGCCCAGGCGCGCACGGCCGCGCGCGCGCGGAAGGTCGCGGCGGGCTGAGGTTTTCGGCCGGGATGACGATCCGCTATGCGGGCCCCGCCCTCGCGTCCTAGTCGATCTCGAAGGTGTCGGGCTGGCGCGGGGCGGCGGGCGCCGGGACCAGGGCGGGCGGCGGCGCGACCTTGGGCTCGTGGCTCAGCAGGGCGTTGACCCGCTTGGACAGGTCGGCGGCGGTGAACGGCTTGACGATGTAGCCGTTGGCGCCTTCGTTCAGGGCCAGCTTGACGGTGTCGATGTCGCCGCGGGCGGTGATCATCATCACCGGGGTGCGCAGCCTGCGGTGCTTGCGCATCAGCCTCAGCACCTCCAGCCCGCTCATGCCGGGCATCTGGATGTCGAGCAGGACGAGGTCGGCCCGAACGTGGCTGAGAGTTTCCAGGCCGATGGTTCCGTTCGGCGCGGCCGAGACGCGGTGGCCCGACTGGCTGAGCACCAGGTCGACGAAGTCGCGGATCAGGGGATCGTCGTCGATCACCAGGACGGAATGCGGCATCGGCGGGGACATCCAGAGTCTGCGCGTCGGGTAGCCGACCAACTATAGCGCGCGTCGTGGACGTGTCGCACCCCCGCGTGCGCGCCAGGGCCGCGCTTATTGTCGCGGGATCAGCGGCACAGGCGGTAGGGACTGAGATCGAGGTGCAGGTGGTCGGCGTGGGCGGCGTTGTAGTCGGGACCCAGCACCGCGCCGAACAGCTCGCAGGCGCCGACCCGGGCGACGCGCAGGAAGCGGCCCTCGGACGTGGCGCTTTGGAAGTCGCTTGCGATGGTCAGCCGGCGTCCATCGGCCAGCCGCACGCCGGAGACGTCGAGGGCCGAGGCCCTGGCATGCTGGCTGGGTCGCTCGCCGGGGCGGCCGTAGATCGTTCGGCAGGCATAGGTCCCCAGGTGCTCGACCCGCGCGAGCTTGCTGTCCAGCAGGTGCTCGGCGGCGGGGGCCAGCACCTGTCGTTCCCAGACCGCGTAGCGCAGGGCCAGGGGGCAGGTCATCACCGGCGCGGCCGGCGCCAGCAAGCTCGGGGCCCGCACCGTGTCGCGCGTCGAGCAGAAGCCCTCCTCGCGAGCGGGCTGGTCGACGGGCGCGATACCGCCGGCGCGCAGGGCGGCGCGGCAGGCGGCCGGGTCGGCGCCGATCCGCGCCAGCTTGGCCTCCGTGGCCAGCCCCAGCGGCTGGTCGATGGAGAACGGTTTCCAGGCCAGGTCCTGCGGCGGCGCGATGCGGTCGACCAGCGCAAGCAGCAGCAGGCCGACGAGGGCGGCGTCGAGCAGCAGGCCGCCGATCTCGGCCAGCGCCAGGGCCTGGGGGGAAGCGGGTTTCACGCAGGCTGCAACGATCCTCCGGAGCGGAGGTTTCGCCATGCGGCGCTTGTCGAAGGGCGAGGACGGCGCGCACGGCCTTGGCGGTCGGCGCCGAACAGGGCATGACCGCCTGCCCGGTCCGAAGGGATCGCACCAGAGACCTTGGATGTCCGCCGACCGCACCGTCCTGCTCGACCGCGCCCTGCTGCCGCGCTTTGGCCTGCTGTGCCTGGGCATCTGGCTGAACGCCGCCGACACCCTGGTCACCGCCACCATCATGCCCAGCGTCGCCCGCGAGATCGGCGGCCACCAGTATTTCGGCTGGTCGGTGGCGGCCTACCTGATCGGCTCGATCGTCGCCGGGGCGTGCAGCGGCAAGTTCTCGCAAGGCCTGGGCCTTCGGCGCGCCACCGCCTTCGCGGGCGTGGTCTACGCGATCGGCTGCGCCATGAGCGCCCTCGCCCCCGACTTCGTCACCTTCATCGCCGGACGCCTGGTGCAGGGCCTGGGCGCGGGGGCGGTGGTGGCGCTGTGCTACGTGGCGATCACGGCCCTCTTTCCCGAAAGCCTGTGGCCGCGCGTCTACGGCGCGGTGGCCGGGGTGTGGGGCGGGGCGACTCTGCTGGGGCCGATGCTGGGCGGGCTGTTCGCCGCCGCCGGCTTCTGGCGCGGGGCGTTCTGGGCCTTCGTGATCCAGGGCGTCGTCTTCGTCGTCGCCGTGCTCGCCATGCTGCCGGGCGAGAAGCGCGAGGCGGGCCGCACCCGCATTCCCAGCCGCCAGCTTCTGCTGCTCGTCATCGGCGTCGGCCTGATCGGCGCGGCCGGGGTGGTGGCCTCGCCAGCTGTGGCGGGCGCCTGCGCCGCCGCTGGCGTCTTGGCCATGGCCGCGATGCTGGCCGTCAACCAGGCCTCGCCCGACCGCCTGCTGCCGCGCTCGGCCGCCGACCTGTCGACCGCCACCGGCCTTGGCCTTCTGACCATGTTCGCCTGCGAGGCCGCAGCGATCGGCTTCACCGTCTATGGCCCCGCCTTCATCCAGGCCCGCCACGGCGCCTCGCCGCTGGTGGCCGGCTATGTCACCGGCGGCATCGCCGCCGGCTGGACCGTCTGCGCCATGCTGGTGGCCCGGCTGAAGGCTGAGCAAGAGCCCCTGGCCATTCGCGCCGGCGCCCTGGTGATCCTGCTCGGGGTGGCGCTGGCCGCCGTGGCGGTGACGCGCGGCGGCCTGTGGAGCACGGGCCTGTCGCTGCTGGCGGTCGGCTGCGGTTTCGGCCTGTGCTGGGCGTTCCTGGCCCGCCGCACCATCGCCGGCGCGCCGGTCGAGGAGCAGGCCCTGGCCTCGTCAGCGGTGCCGACGGTGCAGCTGATCGGCGGGGCGGCCGGCTCGGCCGCCGCCGGGGCCATGGCCAACCTGCTGGGCTTTGGCCACGGCATCGATCCGGCCGCCGCCTTCGTCCACGGCCCCTGGCTGTTCGCCGCCTTCGCGCCGCTGGCCCTGGTGGGCTGCCTCGCGGCCTGGCGGCTGGCGAGGGCCTAGAGCCGCTCTATTCGCTGCCGCCCAGAGTCAGCAGGATGGCCGGGTTCTGGGCGATCAGGATGACCCCCACCGCGCCCAGCGCCGTCTCGTCGCGCTCGTCGGACTCGGTGGCCGCGCCGACGATGGGGGCGACGATCAGGCCGCCGGGCAGGTCGGCCGGCGGCGCGGCCTCCAGGTCGGGGCGGTGCTTGAAGATCTCGGCGCGGACCGTGTCGACGCCCACGGCCATCGGCGCCAGGTCGAGCTCGATGTCGGTCCCCACCGTGCGGTCGGCCAGGTTGAGGTTCGGCAGGTCGCTGGGACCCAGCCGCAGGCCAAGCTTGCCGCGCCGGTCGCGGCTGCGCGGGCGCACCGCCTGGATGGCCGCCCACGGAATGGTCCAGCCCAGGCCGCGATCATAGACGCCGGCCTCGTCGATCCGCAGTTCCACGGCGGCGGGCTCCAGCGGCGGCCGTCGCCAGATCAGCCAGCCGAAGCCCACATTCAGGGCCATGGCGTAGATCACGCCCCAGAGGTCGCCGTACCACCACGACTGGCCGGTCAACAGCAGCGCGATCGCCAGGCCCGCGAAGGGGATGCGACGCTTCCAGCGCGCCTCGAACCGGGCCTTGCGGCTGGTCCGCCAGACGCCGGGCGCGGGCTGGTCGGGCGCATCCTCGCGCCGACCCGTGATCCAGAAGGCCAGGGCCAAAGCGAAGCCCGCGATCCACAGCGGCGGCTGCACCTCCGGCGAGCCGCCCCAGACGCCCAGCGCCAGGCCGCTCCAGATCGCCGTCGGCGCGATCTCCTGGCCAAGCTGGGCGGCGGACATGTGGACGCGGATGCCGTCCGAAACCTTGCGAAGCGGGTTCATGCGCGGAAAGGTAGCGCTTGCCTGGGCGGACTCAAGCCTGCTCCAGCGCGGTCGCTTCGACCAGCCGCACCACGTCGCCCATGATCTGCGTGATCCTGAAATCCTTGGGGGTGTAGATCCGCGCCACGCCCATCTGTTTCAGGATCAGGGCGTCGGCCTCGGGGATGATGCCGCCGGCCACCACGGGCACGTGGTCCAGCCCCTCGGCGCGCATCAGCCGCACGACCTCCTGCACCAGGTCGAGGTGCGAGCCCGACAGGATCGACAGGCCCACCACGTGGGCGCGGCTCTCCTTGGCGCGGCGGACGATCTCTTCCGGCGTCGAGCGGATGCCGTCGTAGACGACCTCCATGCCGCAGGCCCGGGCGCGGGTGGCGATCTGCTCGGCGCCGTTGGAGTGGCCGTCCAGGCCCGGCTTGCCGACGAGGTAGGTCAGGGTGCGGCCCAGCACCTGCGAGACCCGTTCGACCTCGGCCTTCACCGCCTCGACGTCCTCGGCCTCGCCGGTCGAGACGACGATCGCCACGCCGGTCGGGCCGCGATACTCGCCGAACACCTCGCGCAGGGCGCCGGCCCATTCGCCGGTGGTGACCCCGGCCCTGGCGGCGGTGATCGAGGGCTCCATGATGTTCCTGCCGCCGATCGCGGCGGCCTTCAGGTCGGCCAGGGCGGCTTCGACGGCGGCGGGGTCGCGGGCCGCGCGCCAGGCCTGGATGCGGGCGACGACCTCGGCTTCGAGCTTCGGATCCACCGTCTCGATATTGCCCTCGCCGGCCGACAGCGGCGAGGGCTCGCTGTCGGTCCAGCGGTTGACGCCGACCACGGTCAGCTCGCCGGTCTCGACCGCCCGCACGCGCCTGGCGTTCGACCCGACCAGTTCGGCCTTCATGTAGTCGATGGCGTTCTGGGCGCCGCCCATCTCGTCGATCAGGGCCAGCTGCTCCAGCGCGCCCTTCGACAGCTCGGCGACCTTGGCCTCGACCACGTGGGAGCCGGCGAACAGGTCTTCGTACTCCAAGAGGTCGGTCTCGTAGGCCAGGACCTGTTGCAGGCGCAGCGACCACTGCTGGTCCCACGGGCGCGGCAGGCCCAGGGCCTCGTTCCAGGCCGGCAGTTGCAGGGCCCGGCAGCGGGCGTCCTTGCTGAGGGTGACGGCCAGGGCCTCGATCAGGATCCGGTAGACGTTGTTCTCGGGCTGCGGCTCGGTCAGGCCCAGCGAGTTGACCTGCACCCCATAGCGGAAGCGGCGGGCCTTCCTGTCCTGCACGCCGTAGCGCTCGAGCAGGATCTCGTCCCACAGCTTGGTGAAGCTGCGCATCTTGCAGAGCTCGGTGACGAACCGCACCCCGGCGTTGACGAAGAAGCTGATCCGCGAGGCGACGATCTCGAAGTCTTCCTCCGGAACCTGGCCGCCGGCGCGAACGGTGTCGAGCACGCTGATCGCCGTGGCCAGGGCGAAGGCCAGTTCCTGCTCCGGCGTCGCCCCGGCCTCCTGCAGGTGGTAGCTGCAGACGTTCATGGGGTTCCATTTCGGAACCTCGCGATAGCACCAGGCGATCATGTCGCCGATCAGCCGCAGGCTCGGGCCGGGCGGGAAGATGTAGGTGCCGCGGGACAGGTACTCCTTGATCAGGTCGTTCTGGGTGGTGCCCTGCAGGAGCTTGCGGTCGGCTCCCTGCTCGTCGGCCAGCGCCACGTACATCGCCAGCAGCCAGGCGGCCGGGGCGTTGATGGTCATGGAGGTGTTCATCTTCTCCAGCGGGATCTCGCTGAAGAGGGCGCGCATGTCGCCCAGATGGCTGATCGGCACGCCCACCTTGCCGACTTCGCCGCGGGACAGGATGTGGTCGGGGTCGTAGCCGGTCTGGGTGGGCAGGTCGAAGGCGACGGAAAGGCCCGTCTGGCCGCGCGCCAGGTTCGACCTATAGAGCGCGTTGGACTTTTCGGCAGTCGAGTGGCCGGCATAGGTGCGGAAGATCCACGGCGGATCGGGCGCATGCTGATAGGCCTTGTCCGACATCCTCGCGCTCCCGGCGGTCTTTTATGATTATCGCCGAATGATGCGCCCGTGTTGGGTGCGGTGCAATATGAGGCTTCGCAGGTGCGCAACGCGTCCTTCTCCCCTTGCGGGAGAAGGTGTCATCCGAAGGATGACGGATGAGGGGTCTCTCAGACTTTTGACGCGGAGCCCAGCCTGTCCGCCGCCATAGCGGACAGGATTTTCGACCCCTCACCCGACCCGCTTCGCGGGCCACCCTCTCCCGCAAGGGGAGAGGGATTATTCCTTGGTAAAGCTCTCGGGCGCCTGCGGATTCGCCCCCGCCTTGCCCCACAGTACGATCTCGTTCCCCCACGGATCGCGGAAGGCGTGGTTGTAGCCGTTGAACTCGGCCCAGTAGTGGTCGCGCCAGAGCAGGGTCGCGCCCAGGGTCTCGGCGGTTCCCAGGATGCGGTCGGCGCTGTCGTCGTCGCCGATCAGGATCCAGATGCGCGGCTTGCGGCCGTCGTGGGAGAGCGTGCGCGGCTCGACGCCGGCCGGCTCCGGATGCGGGCGGGCGTTGGCGGCGTCGAAGATGCCCAGGTGCAGGTTGCCGATCTGGCTGTCGGAGCCGTCGGGGTTCTTGAACTGACCGCCCGGCACCATGCGGTGATAGATCCCCTGCGGCCGGGCGTCGTTCTGCCAGCCGAACACCTGCGCATAGAACTCGCCGGCCTTGGCGGGGTCGTCGCTGGCCAGGTCGACGAAGATCAGGGTGTTGGTCACGGGCGGGCGTCCTTGGTTGCGGTGGTGATGGCCGCCCTCGTGCTTCGACAGGCTCAGCATGAGGGCTGCTGTTGAAGCAGCATTCCGGACCTCACCCTGAGCTCGTCGAAGGGCGGGGTCCGGTTTCTCAGTCGAAGCCGATCGACAGCGAGGTCTCCCGCCAGGCCTCGATGTCGGCCTTCAGGCCGTCGATGGCGTAGCCGGCGTATTTCAGGGCGTCTTCGCCCAGCAGCAGGTGCAGGGGCGGGTTTTCCGCATCCACGACCGCCAGCACCGCGAGAGCGGCCTTCTTCGGATCGCCGGGCTCGGACCCGGCGTGGTCGGCCATGATCCGCTCGGCGTCGCGGGCGAGGCCGTCGTAGTCGGCGATCTTTTCCGCCACGATGGTCTTGGAGCCCTTGGCGAAGCTGGTGCGCAGGCCGCCGGGGGCGACGTTGACGACCTTGATCCCCAGCTCGGCGACCTCGGCGGCGAGGGACTGGGTCAGGGCCTCCAGCGCCCACTTGCTGGCGCAGTAGACGCCGGTGCCGGCCCAGACGGCCAGGCCCGACACCGAGGTGATGTTGACGATCCGACCCGAGCGCCGCGCCCGCATGGCCGGCAGCACGGCCTTGAGCACGGTCAGCGGTCCAAAGACGTTGGTCTCGAACTGGGCGCGGACCTCGTCGAGCGAGGCCTCTTCCACCGCGCCCACCAGGCCGTAGCCGGCGTTGTTGACCAGCACGTCGATCTGGCCGGTCAGGGCTTGCGCCGTCTTTGCGGCGTTCTCGACGGCGACCGGGTCGGTGACGTCCATCACCAGGCCGTGGGCGCGGCCGGGCGCCAGGGCCTCGAAGGCGGCGACGTCGGCAAGCTTTCGCACCGTGCCGGCGACGACATCGCCCCGCGCCAAGGCGACCGCCGCGATCTCGCGTCCGAGCCCGCCGGACACGCCGGTGATCAGCCAGGTCTGGGTCATGAGGAGGTCCGATCAAGAGGATCCTCCCCCTGTGGGGGAGGTGGCCCGAAGGGCCGGAGGGGGGACGTTATCAGCTGACTAGGTGTTGGCCGCTTTCAGCAGACACTTCCCCCTCAGTCGCTCCGCGACAGCTCCCCCTTCAGGGGGAGCATCTAAAACGGCGCGTCGCCCTTCACCCACAGGCGGTGCATGGTCCGGAAGTATTTCTTGTCGTCGTACAGGGTGCCGGTGTGCAGGGTGCAGCGGTTGTCCCACATCAGGAGGTCGCCGACCTGCCACTTGTGGCGATGGACGAAGCGCTCCTGGGTCATGAAGTCCACCAGCTCGTCGAGCAAAGCCAGGCCTTCGGGACCGGGCTTGCCGATCACCTCGGTCACCGTGCCCGTCGAGGGCCACAGCGCCTTGCGGCCGTCGGCCGGGTGGGTGCGGATCAGCGGGTGCTCGACGTCGGGATTGGCCGCCGCCATCTCCGGCGACAGGATCTGGGCCCCGAACTCGCGGGTGGCCATGAAGTGCTTGTAGCTGTGGTGCAGCCGCAGCGGCAGGAGCTCGGCCTGCCTGTCGGCGCCCAGGGCCTCCCAGGCCGCGCAGCCGTCGGCCAGCAGGGTGTCGCTGCCCTCCTCCGGAGCCTCCACGCAGTAGAGCATGGTCAGCATCACGGGCTCTGGCTTGTAGCTGTAGTCGGTGTGCCAGCCGACGCCGTCGTTGTGAGCCCCGATCGGCTTTCCGTCGACCACGCGGTTGGAGAGGATGAAGATCTTCGGATAGCCGGGCAGGGTAAAGCGCGTCTGGGTGTGGTCCTCCGGATCGCCGAACCGGCCGATGAAGGCCATCAGGTCGTCGGGGGTCATGGCCTGGTCGCGCACCAGCACCGCGCCGTGGGCATGGAAGGCGGTCACCACGCCGTCGAGCTCCGCGTCCGACGCGGTCGGCAGGTCGATATCGAGGATCTCGGCGCCGAAGTCGTCCTTCAGGGGTCTCTTGGCCAGGGCGGGCAGGGCTTGCGCGAGCATGTCGGCGACCTTTGGTGACTGTCTGGCGTCGAGCCTAGGCGGCTGAAAAACCACGGTCTTGCCTCAGCGCGCACCCTCTCTTGCCCGTGTCTCGTGCGCGTACGGTCAAAAGCGTCGCCCTTGCGCAGCGCGTCGACAGCAGCGCCCGTTCGGCGGGCGACCGTGTGGCCGAGCCCTGCCGCTGACCAAGTTTTCGTGCGCGCTGGAGCAAGACCGGGGCGGGAGGCGGCGCCAGCCTTGAGGGGTCTTCCTCCCCAAAAGCGAGCGCCCGGCCGTGACCCTGTTCAGCGACGCCTTCTTCGACGGGCTGTCCAGCTCCACCCACGAGGTGGGGGCAGCCGAGACCCTGCCGCCGGCCTGCTATACCGATGCGGCGTTCTACGATTTCGAGAAGGCCGCGCTGTTCGACCGCGAATGGCTGTGCGTGGGCCGGGTGGATTGGGTGAAGGAGCCCGGCGACTTCTTCACCACCGAGATCGTCGGCGAGCCGATCCTGGTCACCCGCAACCGGGCCGGCGAGATCAAGGCCATGTCGTCGGTGTGCCAGCACCGCGCCATGCTGGTGGCCGAGGGCAAGGGCAACGCCCGCGGCTTCGTTTGCCCCTATCACCACTGGGTCTATTCGCTGAACGGCGACCTGGTGAACGCCCCGGCCATGGACCGCACCTGCGGCTTCGACAAGAAGCAGGTGCGGCTGCCCGCCTTCAAGGTCGAGATCTGGCTGGGCTTCATCTTCGTCAACTTCGATGCTGACGCAGAACCCTTGGCCCCGCGCCTGACGGCCGTCGAGAGCGCCATCGCCAACTTCGACCTGGAGACCGCCGAGGACCTGGAGCCGATGACCGGCCAGTTCGCCTGGAACTGGAAGGTGATGTTCGAGAACAACAACGACGGCTACCACGCCAGCAAGCTGCATCGCGGCGTGCTGCACGACTTCATTCCCAGCGAGCTGGCCAGCTTCCCCGAGGCCGCGCCGGGCGACGCGGGCTTCCTGCGCTACAACGGCGCCCTGCACCCGGACGCCAGCTTCAACCCGACCCAGAAGGCGGTGCTGCCGATCTTCCCCAGGCTGTCGGACGAGGACCGGAGCCGGGCGACCTTCGCCAACATCCCGCCGACTCTCTCGCTGGTGATGACCAGCGACATGGTCATCTACCTGATCCTGCGGCCGACGGGCCCGGAGACCATGGCCCAGGACACCGGCATCCTGGTCGCTCCCGGCGCGCGTGAAAGCTACGGCTTCAAGGAGCGGCTGGAGATGATCATGACCTCGGCGGGCCAGATCATCGCCCAGGACATGCATGTCGACGAACTGGTCCAGAAGGGCCTGCGCTCGCGCTTCGCCATCCGCGGCCGCTACTCCTGGCAGGAGGGCGCGCAGGTGCAGTTCAACCGCTGGCTCGCCCCCCGCTACCAGGCCCAGTGGGGCCGGATGAAGGGGCCCGAAGCCGCGTCCTCGACCCCGGTGGAGGCCGCCTGAGATGACCTCGCGCCTTCCCGTCGTCTTCTTCGGTCACGGCAGCCCGATGATCGCTCTGGAGACCAACGACACCACCAGGACCTGGCGGGCCATGGCGGCCGATATCGAGGCCAGGCACGGCAAGCCCAAGGCCATCCTCTGCGTCTCGGCCCACTGGATCACCAAGGGCGTCGGGGTGACGGCCATGACCAGCCCGCGCACCATCCACGATTTCGGCGCCTCGTTCCCGCGCGCCCTGTTCGAGGTGCAGTACCCCGCGCCGGGCTCGCCGGAGCTGGCGGCGCGGGTGCGCGACCTGCTCTCGCCCGAGATCCCGGTGGTGCTGGACGAGCGCCAGTGGGGCCTGGACCACGGAACCTGGTCGGTGCTGTGCAAGGCGTACCCGGACGCCGACGTCCCGGTGATCCAGCTGTCGATGGACGGCACGAAGCCGCCGGCCTGGCACTACGAGATGGGCAAGCGGCTGGCGACCTTGCGCGACGAGGGCGTGCTGATCATCGGCACCGGCAATATCGTCCACAACCTGCCGGCCATGGACTGGGGCGACCGGCATTGCGCCCCCTATGACTGGTCGCAGCGCTTCAACGAGGCGATCAAGACGGCCATCGCCGCTGACCAGCCGCTGGCCGCCGTCGAGTTCGAGAAACTGGGCGAGGACGCCCGCCTCGCCGTGCCGACGCCCGACCACTACTGGCCGCTGCTTTACGTGCTGGGCGCGCGCCTGCCTGGCGACGCCGCCTGCTTTTCCCCCGACCACATCGAGCACGGCTCGCTGAGCATGACCAGCGTGACGCTGGCTGCCGCTTGAGAGGACACTTCCCGATGCCCTTCATCTGCGAACCCCGCCAGGTCCGCCCCGACGTCGCGCCCGGCGCCCTGCACCATCTCAAGGCCACGCCCGAGACCATCCACTGGGGCTATTTCGATCCGTCGATCAAGCCGGCCCTGCGCATCAAGAGCGGCGACCTGATCCAGGCGGAAGCCATCACCCACCACGCCGGCGACGCCCCCGAGTTGATGATGGACGAGGCGGTCACGCGGATCTTCACGCAGGTCCCCGAGGACGACCGCAATCCCGGCGTCCACATCATGACCGGCCCGATCTACGTCGAAGACGCCAAGCCCGGCGACGTGCTCGAGGTGCGCTACCTGCGCATGGTCCCGCGCAACCGCTACGGCTCCAATCTCGCGGCCAACTGGGGCTATCTCTACAAGGAGTTCGGCGAGAAGGAGCGGGTGACGATCTACGAGCTGGACGCCGACTTCAACACCGCCAGCGCCCTCTATGCCTACGACTTCCCGGGCAAGTACCTGACGCCCGGCACGATCACCAACTGTCCCGAATGCGACCGCCAGAGCGCGCTGCCCGGCGTGCGCATCCCGGCCCGGCCGCACCTGGGCACCGCCGGCGTCGCGCCGGCCGTGGACGGCCGCGTCAGCACCATCCCGCCCGGCCTGCACGGCGGCAACATCGACAACTGGCGCATCGGGGCCGGGGCGACGATGTACTATCCCGTGCAGGTGGAGGGCGGCCTGTTCTCCATCGGAGATCCCCACGTCAGCCAGGGCGATGGCGAACTTTCAGGCACCGCGATCGAAAGTTCGCTCAACGTCCTGATGCAGATCGTCCTTCGCAAGGATTTCGAGACCCCCGGGCCTTTGCTGGAGACCCCCAAGTGGTGGATCGTCCACGGGTTCGACGAGGATCTGAACGTGGCCATGAAGCAAGCCTCCCTCAACATGCTGAGCCTGCTGTCCGATCACGTGGGGCTTTCGAAGAACGACGCCTATTCGCTGATGAGCGTGGCCTCCGACTTCGGCGTCACCCAGGTGGTCGACGGCAAGCAGGGCTGCCACGTGCGCGTGCCGCGCGACATCTTCCCGAAGAGAACCTGAGGTCTTGCGCGCCTGGTCGTTCAGCACCGACAGCTATCCCCGCGCCGAGCGCTCGGACGCCTGGCGCGAGGCGATGTCGCGCCTGGGCCTGCCGGTCGAGGGGCTGTCGGAGCTGGAGCCGGCCTCGACGTCGGTGGTCTGCCTGACCAGCCCCCTGGGCATCGAGTTCGCCTTGGTCAACGCCGGGGCCCAGACCATCTCGGGCCGCCTGACCAACCAGCCGGCGGCGGTGTGGATGGCGGTGCTGCTCGACGGCCAGGCGGCGGTGGTCAGCGACGACCTGGCCGAAGACCTGACGGTGGGCGACATCGCCTTTGGCCCCACCGGCCAGGCGGCGGCCCTGCGCCTTTCCACCCGCTGCCGGCTGATGTTCGTCCGGGCGCCGCGCGTGGCCCTGAACCATCGCCTGGTGGCGCCGCGCGCCCTGCGGGTCGGCCGGCTGCGCGGGGAGGGCGGGGTCAAGCACATCCTGTCGGGCCTGCTGCGCTCGACCGCCGACTCGCTGGAGGACCTGACCGTCGACCAGCTGCGCCCCGTCGAGCTGGCCCTGGCCGAGTTCCTGGGCCTGTGCCTGCTGGAAGCCGGCGAGGAGCGGGGCGCGGCCTGGCCCACCGACGCCCGCAGCGCCCACCTGCAGCGTCTGCGCCAGACCATCGAGACCCTGCTGCCCGATCCGAACCTCACCATCCGCCGGGTGGCCGACGAGGAGGGCGTCTCGCCGCGCTACGTGCAGAAGCTGTTCGAGGGCGTGGAAGAGACCTTCAGCCACTACCTGCGCACCCGGCGGCTGGAGCGCTGCCGCAACGACCTGGCCAGCCCGCAGTTCGCGCGGCTGTCGATCTCGGAGATCTGTTTCCGCTGGGGCTTCAACGGCAGCGCCCACTTCAGCCGGGCCTTCCGCGACCAGTATGGCTGCTCGCCTCGGGATTTCCGCCGAAGCGTCCGCGAAGATGAGCGGGTGGCGGCTTAGGCGTTTCACACCGACCCAACTTCCCGTCATTCCCGCCCTTGTGGCGGGAAACCCTCAATCCGCCGCGAGGGCGGGAGGGGCGGACTGCTAAGCAGTCCGCTTGCGTCTCACGCGTCAGCTGAACCAGGGGTTCCCGCCACAAGGGCGGGAATGACGGGAGAAAAGGGTAGGACCGTTGCCACCGCCGCCGCCCGCCCCTAGCGTCCCGCGCACGAACAAGGGGGAGGGCGGCCGATGAAGGCGCTGCTGGCGATCGTCATGAGTCTGGGCATGGGTCTCCTTGGCGGGATCACCGCCGCCAACGCCACGCAATGGCCGAACGGGGCCAAGGCGGCCGTGGCCCTGACCTATGACGACGCCCTGGTCTCGCAACTCGACAACGCGATCCCGGCGCTCGACGCGGCGGGCCTGAGGGGCAGCTTCTTCCTGTCGGGCGTGAAGGCGGCCGACATTCCGCGCTGGCGGGCCGCCGCCGCGCAGGGCCACGAACTGGCCAACCACACGATCTTCCACGCCTGTCCGGCGGCCAATTTTCCGGCCGATCCGCGCTATGTGGCCGAGGCCTACACGCCCGCCAGCCTGCTCAAGGAGATCGAGCAGCAGAACGTCCTGCTGACCGCCATCGACGGCAAGGCCCGCCACGGCTTCGCCACGCCCTGCGGGGCCAGCAAGGCCGGCGGGGTCGACTATCTGGAGGCGCTGCGGGCCTCGGGCCTGGCCACCTATGCGCGCGGCGTGGTGACGACGCCGGAGGACCTGGCCGGCCGCCGGATCGATCCGATGCACGTGCCCGCGCGCGGCTTTCCCGAAGGCGTCACGGGCGCCCAGCTGATCGACTTCGCCAAGAGCGCTTCGGCCGGCGGCGGCGTGGCGGTGTTCCTGTTCCACGGCGTGAGCGGCGACTACCTCCAGGTCTCCAACCCGGCGCACCAGGAACTGCTGGCCTGGCTGAAGGCCAATCCGGGCCAGGTGTGGGTCGCGCCGCTGCAGGAGGTGATGGACTGGGCCGCGGCGCATCCGTGACGGAGCGTCTCTCTCTCTCTCCGGCGCCCCTCTCTCATTTGCTTCCCTGGGCACAAGGCCCAGGAAGGCGATCCAATTGAAGCCGGGCGGGCTCTACCCGCCCCGCGCCCGCGCCAACCGCTCCACCGCCGCGTCCAGCACGTCATCCCCCTTGGCGAAGCACAGGCGCAGCACGCTGGTGACCGGATCCTGCGCGTAGAAGGCCGAGACGGGGATCGCCGCCACGCCGTGCTCGCGCACCGCCCGCAGGGCGAAGGCGCGGTCGGGCTCGCTGATCCCGGAAGCGGCGAGGTCGATGTTGAGGAAATAGGTGCCGGCGCTGTCGAGCACGGTGAAGCCCGCTTGCCGCAGCCCTGCCGCCAGCCGGTCGCGGGAGCGTTGCAGGCCGGCGGGCATGGCCTCGAACCAGTCGCCGGGCTCCTCCAGCCCGAAGGCGACGGCGGCTTGCAGGTTGGGCGGGGTGGTGAAGGTCAGGAACTGGTGCGCGCCGGCCAGGGCCCTGGCGAGCGGCGGGGCGGCGCACAGGAAGCCGACCTTCCACCCTGTCATACCGAAAAGTTTGCCGGCCGAGCCGATCTTGACCGTGCGCTCGCGCATGCCGGGGAAGGTCATCAGCGGTCGGTGGACCCGGCCGTCGAACACCACGGCCTCCCAGACCTCGTCGCACACCGCAATGGCGTGGTGGCGGACGCAGAACTCGGCGAGCAGGGCCAGGTCCTCGTCGGCCATCACCACGCCGGCCGGATTCAGCGGGCTGTTGAGCACCACGAGCCTGGTCTTCTCGCTGAACGCCGCGTCCAGCATCGCGCGGTCGAACCGCCAGTGCGGCGGCGACAGGCGCACGAGGCGCGGCACGCCGCCGGCCCGCCGCACCATCGGCAGGTAGGCGTCGTACAGCGGCTGGAACAGCACCACCTCGTCGCCGGGCGAGATGAGGGAGAGAAAGGCCGCCGCCAGGGCCTCGGTGGCGCCGGAGGTGACGATGATCTCGCGGTCGGGGTCCAGGTCCAGGCCCTGGGCGGCCCCGTAATGGGCGGCGACGGCCTGGCGCAGCTGCGGCAGGCCGCGCATCGGCGGGTACTGGTTGGAGCCCTCGATCAGCGCCTCCCCGGCCTTTCGCCGCAGGGCAAGCGGCCCCTGGTCGTCGGGAAAGCCCTGGCCCAGGTTGATCGCCCCCAGCTCGCGGGCGAGGCCGCTCATCTCCTCGAACACGGTGACGGGCAGGTCGGCGAAGACGGGGTGGACCATGGGAAGCTCGCGATGCGGGGCGGCGACCATGGCGCGGGCTGGCGTTGGAGCCAAGACTCTAGATCCTCCCCTTCTGGGGGAGGTGGCCCGGAGGGCCGGAGAGGGGACGTTTTCAGCTGCCGAACGGGCTGGCCGACTTCCTCCCACCGATCGCTTCGCGATCGCCTCCCCCACAGGGAGAGGTTCCAGGCCCCAGGCAACCTCTGCCGCGCCCCGCGCATTTCCCTGACGCCAAGGGCTACAGGAGGACTACGGCATGAACGGCGTGGGTTTCATCGGCGCGATCATCATCGGCATCTTCGCCGGCTGGCTGGCCGAGAAGATCATGAAGCGCGACCATGGGCTGCTGACCAACCTGGTCGTGGGCCTCGTCGGTTCGCTGATCGGCGCCTTCCTGGCCAGCATGCTGGGCCTGGGCGCGACCGGCTGGATCGGCAGCCTGGTGGTCTCGACCGTCGGCGCGGTGGTGCTGCTGGCCCTCCTGGGCCTGTTCCGCCGACGCGCCTGATGCGGACGCTTCTGCTGGTCGCCGCTGGAGCGGCGATCCTCGGCGTGGCGGCCTGCGGTGAGCGGGCCGACCTCGACGTGGCCGCGGGCACGGGTCCTGATCCTCAGCTGCCGGCGCCGAAGAAGACGCTGCTGCCGACCGTGAACATCGCGCCGGCCAGGGGCTGGCCATCGGGCGGCGCGCCCAGGGCGGCCGAGGGGCTGGCGGTGAAGGCCTTCGCCGACAAGCTGGACCATCCGCGCTGGATCCACGTCCTGCCCAATGGCGACGTGCTGGTCGCCGAGACCAACGCTCCGCCCAAGCCCGAGGACCAGAAGGGGATCCGGGCGAAGATCCAGGGCATGGTCATGAAGCGGGCCGGGGCGGTGACCAAGAGCGCCAACCGCATCACCCTGCTGCGCGACACCGACGGAGACGGCGTCGCCGACCTGCGCTCGACCTTCCTGTCGGGCCTGAACTCGCCGTTCGGCATGGCCCTGGTCGGCGAGACCTTCTACGTGGCCGACACCGATGCGGTGCTGGCCTTCCCGTACGAGGAGGGACAGACCGCCATCACCGCGCCGCGCCGTCGGGTGACCGACCTGCCGGGCGGGCCGCGCAACCACCACTGGACCAAGGCCCTGATCGCCAGTCCGGATGGCCAGCACCTCTATGCGACGGTCGGTTCCAACAGCAATGTCGCCGAGAACGGCATGGCCGAGGAGGAGGGCAGGGCGGCGATCTGGGAGATCGACGTCGCGACCGGCGCCAAGCGCCTGTTCGCCACCGGCCTGCGCAATCCCAACGGCATGGGCTGGGAGCCGACCTCCGGCGCGCTGTGGACCGTGGTCAACGAGCGCGACGAGATCGGCAGCGACCTGGCGCCCGACTACATGACCTCGGTGAAGGACGGCGGGTTCTACGGCTGGCCCTACAGCTATTACGGCCAGCACGTGGACGACCGGGTGAAGCCGCCGCGCCCCGACCTGGTGGCCCGGGCCATCAAGCCCGACTACGCGCTGGGGCCGCACACCGCCTCGCTGGGCTTCACCTTCGACACCGCGTCGGCGTTCCCTGGGCCGCTGAAGGGCGGGGCGTTCATCGGCCAGCACGGCTCGTGGAACCGCAAGCCCCACAGCGGCTACAAGGTGATCTTCGTGCCCTTCGCCGGCGGCAGGCCGTCGGGGACGCCGCGCGATGTGCTGACGGGGTTCCTCAACGCCGAGGGCGAGGCCCTGGGTCGGCCGGTGGGCGTCGAGTTCGACAAGCGCGGCGCGCTGCTGGTGGCCGACGACGTCGGCAACATCATCTGGCGGGTGACGAAGCGCTGACCCGATTCAGCCGGACCGCGAGCGGCGCCCAAAAGCCGGGCGTTCGCTCGCGCCTCCGGTCGAGCCTCAAGGGCGAGGCGTTGTCATTCACAACTTCAATGATGGAAATAATAACCATCGATATCCGCGTATTTCAAAAGTGAACTGATAAAACTATTAAATAGAATACATGTCTTTCGGTCGAGAGATAACGACCGAACTGTGACGGACTAATGTCCGACCCATGATCTTCGACGGATAACTATTGCTGTCGAAGGCGGCTTTGACGGGAAAACTGGGTGGAAAGTCGATCGGCGAGGCGTGTTCGCGCTTCTTCGGCGGCTTCCGCGTCCTAAAGACCCCGTCAGGGCAGGAGCTTCGCGAGGGGCGAAGTTTCCACGCAAACCTATCCATGGGGGCATATTCTAGATGCTTGATCGCAAGTTGCTGCTGGCCTCGTCGGTGATCGCCGGCCTGGGGCTGGCGCCCGTCGGCGCGTGGGCGCAGACCCAAGCCCAGACCCAGACAAAGTCCGACAAGGCCGCGGCCTCGAACGCCGACGACGCCGTCGATGTCGAGGCCATCGTCGTCACCGGCTCGCGCATCAAGCGCAACGCCTACAACAGCGCCTCGCCGATCCAGGTGATCACCTCGGAACAGAGCGAGCTCGAGGGCCTGGTCAACACCACCGAGATCATCCAGAGCTCGTCGCTGGCCAGCGGCTCGTTCCAGGTGGCCGACGAACTGACGGGCTACAACGTCACCGGCGGTCCGGGCGTCAACACCATCTCGCTGCGCGGCCTGGGCGCCAACCGCACCCTGGTGCTGCTGAACGGCCGTCGCCTGACGCCGTCGGGCGTGCGCGGCACGGTCGGCCCGGTCGACCTCAACACCATCCCCAACGCGATGATCGACCGCGTCGAGATCCTCAAGGACGGCGCCTCGTCGATCTACGGCTCGGACGCCGTGGCCGGGGTCGTCAACTACATCACCAAGACCGACTATGACGGCGGCCGCGTGCGGGTCTACGGCAACGCGCCCTTCGCCAAGGGCGGCGGCGGCCAGGAGTATTCGGCCGAAGCCTCGTGGGGCAAGACCTTCGAGCGCGGCTATCTCAGCGCCTCGGCCAGCTACTACAAGCAGAACGCCCTGCGCCGCGGCGACCGCGACTACACCTCCTGCTCGGCCGACAACTACTACAGCACCACCACGGGCGCCCGCGTCGACCTGACCGACCCGGCCACCGGCGACTACAAGTGCTTCAACCAGATCAACAACGTCGCCTACACCAGCGGCTACGGCGGCTACTTCCAGTACATGCAGCCGGGCACGAGCTACTCGTACACCGGCAACACCGCGCCGAACTTCGTGGCCAGCAACGCCGCCTTCGCCAACCTGGCCCGCGTGGCGCGCGCCAACTATCCGGAGACCTACCGGGTCGCCAACTACGACTCGTCGGTCTGGCAGCGGGCCACGGTCATCAGCCCGGTCGAGCGCGCCAGCTTCTACGTGACCGGCGGCTATGACCTGGGCGCCGGCGTCGAGGCCTATGGCGAGCTGCTCTACAACCGCCGCAATTCCGAACAGAACGGCGTGCGCCAGCTGTTCCCGACCGTCAGCACCACCAATCCGAACAACATCTTCGGCGCGGCCGGCGGCACGGCCTATCCGGTCATCGCGGTGGCCTACGACTCGATCCAGAAGGTCGACTACTATCGCGGGCTGGGCGGCCTGCGCGGCGACTTCAAGTTCCTGGAAGGCTCCAGGCTGGGCTTCCTGAGCGGCTGGGACTGGGACGTCTACGGCCAGTACGGCAAGTCGGACGGGACCTATTCGGTCAGCTCGATCAACAGCGACGCCATCGCCGCCACCACGTCGGCGGGTTCGTACTGCAACCAGTCGCTGGTGACGATCTCGGGCGGGAATTGCTCGACCCTGCCCACCGGCATTCCGTGGTTCAGCTCGCGGGTCCTGGCCGGCCAGTTCACCGACGCCGAAAAGGCCTTCCTGTTCGGCGTGGACGTCGGCCACACCACCTACGAGCAGTCGCTGGTCGAGGCCAGCTTCTCGGGCGAGCTGTTCAGCCTGCCGGCCGGCAAGGTCGGGGCCGCTTTCGGCTTCACCTGGCGCCACGACGACTTCGACGACAGCCCGGGCACGGCGTCGCTGACCAACAACAACTGGAACCTGACCCGCGCCGGCCACACCTTCGGCACGGACACCACGACCGAAGCCTTCGCCGAAATCGACGTGCCGGTCCTGAAGGACCTGTTCCTGGTCAAGAGCCTGGACCTGCAGGTCTCGGGCCGCCACACCGAGGTCGACAGCTACGGCGACAGCGACACCTACAAGATCGGCCTGAACTGGCAGATCACCCCGACCTGGCGCCTGCGCATGAGCGATGGCACCTCGTTCCGCGCCCCGTCGCTGTACGAGCTCTACCTCGCCGACCAGACCGGCTACAGCGTCGCCGACCCCTGCATCCTCTACGGCAGCAGCGGCGCCAGCCAGACCATCGTCACCAACTGCGCCGCCCAGGGCGTGTCGGCCACCCAGGCCAGCTACTCCACCTTGGTCACGGCCGGCGGCGGCAAGGGCATCCTGAAGGCCGAGACCTCGGAGTCGAAGACCATCGGCGTGGTGTTCACCCCGAGCTTCATCAACCTGAAGGTCGCGGTCGACTACGCCGACATCGACATCAGCAACGAGATCACCCAGTTCGGCGCGGCCAAGATCGCCTCGCGCTGCTACGAGTCGGTGGGCCTCTCCAGCCCGTTCTGCCAGCTGGTGACGCGGGATCCGACCACGCACCTCCTGACCCTGGTCAAGAACGACTACGTCAACGTCGCCTCGCAGAAGAGCCGCGCGATCGACCTGACCACCGACTACCGCCACGACTTCGACAACGGCGGGCAGCTCTATTTCAACAGCCAGTTCAGCTGGCAGCTGCAGGACACCTCGAACCTGTTCGGCGAGACCGAGGAGGACGACTACAACGGCACGACCTACATCTACGACGGCCCGGACTTCTCGGGTAAGGCCAGCCTGTCGTACCGCAAGGGGCCGTGGACCTACACCTGGTCGTCGACCATCACGGGCAAGGCTTCGGACGCCGAACTGCTGGGCGACACCGTAGGCAGCGCCAAGTACGCCACCTCGACCAGCTACGACTACATGGTCGGCTCGACGTACTACAAGTACGTCCACGTGAAGTACCACACCGAGTTCATGGCCTATCACAACGTCTCGGCCCGCAAGGTGATCGACGACAAGACGACCATGACCTTCGGCGTGCAGAACCTGTTCGACGAGGCCCCGCCCTCGATCTCGAGCAGCTATCGCGTCGGCAACTCGGAGATCTGGGGCTACGAGCTGCGGGGCCGCCGCGGCTTCCTCAGCATCGAGCGCAGCTGGTAAGCGGCGTCCAAGCCTGAAAGCCGGAAAGGCCGTCGCCCTCGCGGGCGGCGGCCTTTTCTTTGCAAGTTCCTCCCTCGCTTTAGCGGGGGAGGTGGCGCGCTGCGGATACGCAGCGTGACGGAGGGGGCGAGTGACGGAGCGCTGAGCCCAGTCTCGTCCCCTCCACCGCTTCGCGGTCCCCCTCCCCCGCAGGCGGGGGAGGCAGGTAAGAAAAAGGCCGCCGACCCGGAGGTCGGCGGCCCGTTTCAGATCCCGAAGGATGCGAAGAACTAGTCTTCCTTCACGCGCTTCTTGCGGAAGGAGGGGTTCAGCGTCTGCTTGCGCAGGCGGATGTTCTTCGGGGTCACTTCGACCAGCTCGTCTTCCTCGATGTAGGCGATGGCCTGCTCGAGGGTCATCTTGCGCGGCGGGGTCAGGCGGATCGACTCGTCCTTGCCCGAGGCGCGGACGTTGGTCAGCTGCTTGGCCTTCATCGGGTTGACGTCCATGTCATCCTGGCGGCTGTTCTCGCCGATGATCATGCCCTGATAGGTCTTCTCGCCGGCGCCGACGAACATCGTGCCGCGCTCTTCCAGGTTCCACAGCGCGTAGGCGGCGGTTTCCCCGTCAGAGTTCGAGATCAGCACGCCCTTGCGCTGCTGGTCGATGGCGCCCTTGTAGGCTTCGTAGTGGCTGAACACGCGGTTCAGCACGCCCGAACCGCGCGTGTCGGTCAGGAACTCGCCCTGGTAGCCGATCAGCGAGCGCGACGGGGCGGTCAGCTGGATGCGGGTCTTGCCCGCGCCCGACGGACCCATGTCGCGCAGTTCGGCCTTACGCAGCGACAGCTTCTCGATGACGATGCCCGAGAACTCGTCGTCGACGTCGATCATGACGTCTTCCATCGGCTCCAGGCGCTTGCCGGTCTCCGGATCGGCCTGGAACACGACGCGCGGACGCGAGATCGAGACCTCGAAGCCTTCGCGGCGCATGTTCTCGATCAGGACGCCCAGTTGCAGTTCGCCGCGGCCCGACACTTCATAGGCGTCGCCTTCGGTGCTCTCGGTCACCCGGATGGCGACGTTGCTCTCGGCTTCCTTCAGCAGGCGGTCGCGGATCACGCGCGACTGAACCTTGTCGCCTTCGCGGCCGGCCAGCGGGCTGTCGTTGACCGAGACGGTCATCGAGATGGTCGGCGGGTCGATCGGCTGGGCCGGCAGGGCCTCGGTCACTTCCATGGCGCACAGGGTGTCGGCCACGGTCGCCTTGGACATGCCCGCGATGGCGACGATGTCGCCGGCTTCGGCGCCCTCGTCGATCGGCTGGCGCTTCAGGCCGCGGAAGGCCAGCACCTTGGTGATGCGGCCGCGCTCGATTTCCTTGCCGTTGCGGTCCAGGGCGTGGATGGCCATGCCGGGGACGGCGCGGCCGCTCTCGATACGGCCGGTCAGCAGGCGGCCCAGGAACGGGTCGCTTTCGATCAGCACGTTCAGGATCTGGAACGGCTCGTCCTTCTTGGCGATCTGCTTGGGTTCCGGCACGTGGCGGACGATCAGGTCGAACAGCGGGGCGAGGTTGTCGCTGGGCACGTTCATGTCCAGCGTGGCCCAGCCCGAACGGCCCGAAGCGTAGATGTGCGGGAAGTCCAGCTGCTCGTCCGTGGCGCCGATGGCGGCGAACAGGTCGAAGGCGGCGTTGTGGACGCGGTCCGGATCGGCGTGGGCGCGGTCGACCTTATTGATGCAGAGGATCGGGCGCAGGCCCATCTTCAGCGCCTTGGTCAGCACGAACTTGGTCTGCGGCATGACGCCTTCCTCGGCGTCGATCAGCAGGACGCAGCCGTCCACCATGCCCAGGATCCGCTCCACCTCGCCGCCGAAGTCGGCGTGTCCGGGGGTGTCGATGATGTTGATGCGGGTTTCGCCCGCTTCACCGTTCCACAGGACGCTGGTGCACTTGGCCAGGATGGTGATGCCGCGTTCGCGCTCCTGGTCGTTGGAGTCCATGGCGCGTTCGGTCGTCGCCTCGTTGGCGCGGAACACGCCCGACTGGGCCAGCAGCTGGTCGACGAGGGTGGTCTTGCCATGATCGACGTGCGCGATGATGGCGATATTTCGCATGGACATGGGAGGACGGCGGGCTTTCGGAGAAAATCGGATGAGACGCTGCGCGCGTCAGGCGCGCGGCTTTTACGCGACTGCGCTGCGTTTATCCACCCCGTGCGTAAGGCGCCTTATGTCGCGGTTACCGGTGTCATCTCGCAAACCCTTATTCCTACCGGGTTTGAGGTGGTTTCTGACGGTTGTCGTTTCTTGGGCAACTAATGCTGCGGCGCAGCAATGCCTATTTTATGGTCAAGCTTGAAGATCGGCGTTCTCCGATCCTTGCTGTGCAAAGGGTTGCTTCATGTTGACGCAGAAAATTCGACAACGTTGTCCAACTTTCCGCTTGCTCGATTTCGCAGCGCACCCTATAAGCAAGGGGTGAGGCGGCGCTGCCGCCTCTGCCCTTCCTGGGCGTTTCCTCCCTAATGAACTAGCCCGGCCTTACCGCCGGGCTTTTTTTTTGGCCCGAGCCCGGCCGGCCGCGAGTTTGCAGGCCTTTGCGGCTGTTTGCGGGCGTATTGGGGCGCTCGGCCCGCCTTTTCCCCTACTTCAGCGCCGCCCAGTCCGCCTTCGTCAGCACGGCTGTCAGCTGCTCCACGTGCGCGGTCAGCGTCGAGAGGCCCTCGGTCGGCTCGCGGGTCGTCTCGTTCATATAGAGGGCGCGGTTGATCTCGACCTGCAGCGCGTGGGTGCGGCGGGCGGGGCGGCCGTAGTGCTCGGTGGTGTAGCCGCCGGCATAGGGGCTGTTGCGGGCCACGCGATAGCCCATGCCCTCCAGCGCTTCCTCGACCAGCCTGGTCAGGCCCGGCGCGCAGGCCGCGCCGAAGCGGTCGCCCAGCACGATGTCGCACGGGCCGCCGACCCTGGCCCGCGTGCCGCGCGTGGCCGCCGCCGGCATCGAGTGCCAGTCGATCAGCACGGCCAGGCCGTGGGCGGCCCGGGCCTGGGCCAGCAGGCGGTCGAGCATGTCGTGATAGGGGCGGTGGCCGTACTCGACCCGGGCCTTGGCCTCCTCGAAGGTCAGCTTGCGCACATAGATCGGCCGACCGTCGGCGACGCGGGCGATGGCCCCCAGGCCGGCGGCGACGCGGGCGGTGCGGCCGCGGGCGAACTCCGGCAGGGCGTCGTCCTCGAACATCGCCGGATCCAGCTCCCACGGATCGCGGTTGAGGTCGATGTAGGACCGGGCCAGGCGCGAACGGATCGTCGCCGCGCCCAGCATCGGGGCGCCGGCGATCAGCCGGTCGACGAAGGCGTCCTCCGAGCCCTTCAGCACCGCCTCGGGCAGGCGCGAGGCCGCCATCATCTCCGGCGGGTACAGCGCCCCCGAATGGGGCGAGGCGAACACCAGGGGGGTCGGCGGCGGCGAGCCGTCCGGCGCGGCCCGCACGGCCTCGAACGCCGGCTCGCGGCCGGGCGCGGCGCTGGCGCTGCTCGAGGCGGAGGCCGTCGTCGGCGTGATCGGGTCCCATGCGTTCATGCGTCACATAGTCGAGGGCGCCGGGCTTGCGGTCAAATGGCCTCGCGCCCTGTCGTATCTGTGGACGGTCCGCGCCGGTTCACCGGCGATTTACCGTCCTGGACATAAGATTCGGCCTTCCAGAGACGAGCTCCAACGGACACGTAAGCGACATGGCCCGCATCCTCCTCGCCGAAGACGACGACTCGCTGCGGGGCTTTCTCGCCCGGGCGTTGGAACGGGCCGGCTTCGAAGTCACCGCCTGCGCCGACGGCGAAGAGGCCGTCAGCCACCTCGAGCATCCGTGGGACCTGCTGCTGACCGACATCGTCATGCCCGGCATGGACGGCATCGAGGTCGCCCGCCAGGCCGCCGCCCGCGACCCGTCCCTGCGCATCATGTTCATCACCGGCTTCGCCGCCGTCGCCCTTTCGGCCCAGGACCGCGCGCCGGCCGGCGCCAAGGTCCTGTCCAAGCCCGTCCACCTGCGCGACCTCGTCTCCGAGGTCGAAAAGATGATGGCGGCGTAAGGGCTCCACAGGTTCGAGAAAAACTTCTCGGAAAAGTTTGCGAGGCGGCTTGCGCCCCGGCCAAGCCGCCGCTATACCCCCACACCTTCCCGGCCGGGACGCCTTCACCAGGGCGCTTCGGATCGCTTCGGCGGACGCGTAGCTCAGCGGGAGAGCACTACGTTGACATCGTAGGGGTCACAGGTTCAATCCCTGTCGCGTCCACCATTCCTTCCCCTTCTGGCTTGGAAGTTTGCGCCTGCATCGCGGGCGTGACGTGCGCCTCGCTTGGGGTTTCTCCCGATATTTTCCCGAATGCCGCGCCTTGGGCGTTTGCCGGCGTGTGTTCGCGCGCCCGGAAGGACGACCGGCGAGGCGCCGGCCGTCGTCTCCGTAGCTAGTGCTTGACCCCCGCGCCGTCGAAGCGCTGGAGCAGGAGCTGGGTCGACGACAGGGGCTCGTCCTGGGCGTTCGCCAGTTGCTGGCGGATCGTGTTGATCAGCAGGCGCATGTCGCCGTTCATCGGCGGATTTTCGTGATTGAGGGCCATGCCCTGTTCGAGGGTGGCGATGCCGGCCTCGATCTCGTCGCGCGCCAGCTGGACCAGGCCCTGGGCGAACAGGCGCGGCGGCGCCGTCTCGGGCAGGCCCGCCAGGGGACGCCAGACCTGCTCGGCCGTCTGGGGGTCTCCGGACGTGTAGTGCAGAAAGCCCAGCTGGAATCGGGCGGCCGCGAAGTCGGGGTCGAGTTCCACGGCCTTGCCGATGGCCGCGATCGCGGCCTCGTAGCGCTTCAACCCGGCCAGGATCGATCCGCGCAGGAAGTGCAGCCGCGCGTCGGCGCCGTAGTCGAGCAGCAGCGCGTCCAGGCGTTCAAGGCCGCGCTGGTCGTCTTCGTCGAGCGCCTCCAGGAGGCCGTTCAGCAGGTCGGGAGGGCATGCCTCGGATGTCATGGGGCTTCCTATCGTCTGAGCCTGAAGTCCTGGGAGTTCAATAGTCGCTTCCTGAGCAGCAGGAGCGCCGCCCGGTGCAGCTGGGATATTCGACCCTTGCTCAGTCCCAGCGCCTCGGCGATCTGCTCGAAGGCCATGCCGTCAAGATAGTGCCGGGCGATGATGAACTGTTCGCGCGGGGGCAGCATCGAGATTTCGGCGCGGGCGCGCTGCTGGGTCTCGCGCCAGACCAGGCTGTCATAGGCGTTGGGGGCATGGTCGGGCTCCTCCTCGGCGACATAGAGCGAGGTGCCTTCCAGCATGAAGCCCAGCGCCAGGCCAAGGGCCGCGTCGATCAGCTCGTCGAGCACCTCGGTCGTGCTCAGGGCGTCGACCTCGGCGCTGACCATCGAGCGCGCCCGCTCGTAGCGCACGCGATGGCGAAACGAGAGCTGTTCGCGCAGCTCGCTCATCTTGGCGACGCCGTCGCGGATGCTGCCGGTCACCCGGCGCGAGGCATATCCCGCGAACGGAACGCCCCGCTCGGGATCGAAGCGGTCGATGGACTCCAGCAGGCCTGCATAGGCCAGTTGGAGCAGGTCGCCGAACTCGATGTCCCCGGACCCGCGGCCCAGCGCATGCCGGCGCGCCAGACGGCGGGCGAAGGGCGTGTAGGCGGTGAACAGGGCCTCGCGCGCGGCGGTCGATCCCGTGCCGCGAAACGCCGCCCAGAGCGTCGCCTCCTCGTCCTCGGACGGCATGTCCGTGCGTTGGGCTCGCGGCCCCCCGGTCACCGAAGGCTTCTCACCGAAAGCTTCCGACCACGTTCTCGAGCACGAGCGACCAGCCGTCGATCAGCACGAACATCAGAACCTTGATCGGGAGCGACAGCGTCGAGGGCGGCACCATCAGCATGCCCAGGGCCAGCAGGATGCTGGACACCACCAGGTCGATCAGCAGGAACGGCAGCAGGATGACGAAGCCGATCTTGAAGGCGACGCGGAGCTCGTTGAGCATGAACGCCGAGGTCAACTCCATCAGCCCGACGTCGGCGGCGCGTTCCGGCAGGGGCTTCTTGGCCATCCGGTAGACCGCGGCGATGTCCTGGTCGTGAACCTGCCGCAGCATGAACTGGCGCATGGGCTCGGCGCCGCGATCCATCGCCTGCTGGACCGAGATCGAGCCGTCCATGAAGGGCTTGAACGCCACGTCGTTCACGGTCGTCAGGGTCGGCATCATCGTGAACGCGGTCAGGAACAGGGCGAGGCTGACCAGGACCTGGTTGGGCGGCGTCTCGGGCATGCCGAAGGCGTGGCGGATCATCGACAGCACGACGACGATCCGCACGAACGGGGTCATGCAGATCACGATCGCCGGGATCAGGGCCGCGACGGTCAGCAGCAGGGCGGTGCGCAGGACCTCCGACGTCCGGGCCTTGTCGAGCTGGACGGACTGGCCGGCCGTCTTGGCGCGCGGTGTCGCGACCGCCGCGGCGGGCGCGGATGACGATTGCGCCCAGGCCGCGCCGGCGGGGATCGCCAGGCTCGCGGTGAGCGTCAGGACCAGCGTCAGGATCCAGGGCAGGAACGCCAGCCGGTTCATGCCGTCGCCTCCGGCTCGGGCGGGGCCCCATGGTCGAGGGGCTTCGACAGCAGGACCACGCCGTGGGCCGTCGCGGCGACCACGAAGTCGGCGCCGTCGCAGCGCATCAGGCAGATGTCGGTCTGGTGGCTGAGGCGCACGGTCTCGACCAGCTTCAGGCGGCGGTCGGCCGACGAGAAGGCCTTGGCCAGCGACGGCGCGCCCGATCCCCGAAGGCGATGACGCAGGGCGTAGGCTCCGGCCACGGCCAGGGTCAGGCACAGGACCAGGGCGCCCAGCACCCGCCAGATCGACACCTCGCCGGTGCTGGTCGCCTGGCCGAGCTTCTGGGCGATCGCCGGGCCGCCGGCGGCCCACAGGAGCGCCGTCGTCGAGCCGAGCGACAGGTATCGCCCCAGCCTCATGTGGCCTTCGCGATCTCGGTGATGCGGACGCCGAAATGATCGTCGACGGCGACGATCTCACCGCGCGCGACGACGGCCTGGTTGAGCCGCAGCTCGACGAGGTCGTTGAGCTTGGCGTCCAGTTCGAGCACCGCGCCGGGCCGCAGGCCCATCAGGGTGGCGATCGACAGGGTGACCTGGCCGAGCTTGGCTTCCAGGTCGACCTGGACGTCCTTGAAGATGGCCGCGTCCAGTCCCGCGAGGGGCGGTCCGTCGGTCCCCGGTTCCGTTTGCGCATCCGCGGGCTTGGATCGGGTTGTCATGACTCAAACACGCTCTTTTACGATGGACTGCAGGGTGAGGGCGCGTCGACCTTCGTGCTCGACGAGCCGGGTCGCGGCGACGGCGCCGCTGGGGGCGGCCAGCAGGATTTCGCCGGCCAGCGGCGTGGCCAGGACGAGGACGTCTCCGGCCGCCAGATTGCGCACGTCGGCCAGCCCGGCGCGGGCCCGGCCCAGCACCACGTCCAGCCTGATCTCGGCGTCGGCCGCTGCGGTCAGGATCGGGACCAGGGGCGCGCGTCGCGGGGCGGGGGCGCCGGCCAGGGCCTTGCGCAGCGCCACGAAGGCCCAAAGCGGCGCCGTCAACGACAGCAGTTTCACGCCGTTGGCGTCGGCCAGGTCGAGGCTCTGCCGTTCGCCCCCGTCGTCGGCGCCCCCGTCGTCGGCGGCCTTGCCGGCGGCGCCCAGCATGTCGTCAAGCGCGGCCGCCAGGTCGTCCAGCGCCTTGCCGAGGAAGGCGTCGAGGACCTTGAGGTCGGCGTCGTTCGGCGGGTCGCGCTCGAAGCTGACGTCCAGGGCCCATTCCAGCAGGCGGGTCTTGCCGCGTGCGGGGCAGTGGACGGCGACGACGCCGCGGGAGGCGCGCCAGTCGCCGTCCTGCGGCGCGGCGCGGTCGGAGACGGCCGCGGTCCGCCAGCCGGAAGCGACCAGGCGGCGCCGGCCAAGCCAGCGCGCCGCCCAGGCGTCGACGGCCTCGCGCGTCCGGGTGACGATACGCGGATCCGACGCGGCGCCCGGAGGCGCCCAGGGGCGGGGCTTGGAACTCACCCCTGGCCCCGGACGCCGAACAGCTGCTGGATCATGTCGTTGGAGATGCTGACCACCTGCGAGGCCGCCTGGAAGCCGCGCTGGATCAGGATCAGCTCGCCGAACTCGGCCGACAGGTCGACGTTGGAGGCTTCCAGCTGTTTGGACACCAGCTTGCCGACGCCGGCGGCGCCGCTGCTGGTCACATAGGGCGCGTTGGAGCCGGCGTATTCGAACAGGCCGTCGCCGATCTGCTTGAGCTTGTCGGGATCACGGAAGTCGACCATGGCGACCGCGCCCAGCAGCTTGGTCTCGCCGTTGTCGTAGGTCAGCTTGATCTTGCCGTCGGCGTCCACGCCGACCTCGCTCAAGGCCCCGGCGGCCGAGCCGTCCACCGAGTCCACCCGCAGCGAGGAGACCGTGCCGGAGGAATAGGACGTAACGCCCTTGGAGAAATCGAGCACGACCGAAAGGGGATCGGCCCCCGTCGGCGCGTCGGTGATCGTCATGGTGGCGCTGGTCGAGTCGATGACGCCGCCGATGAACTTGATCGTGGAGGTGCCCATCGTCTTGCCGGCCTGGTTCGTCACCGTCGCCGTCCATTGGCCCGTGGCGGAGGTCACGGGCGTCAGCTTGACCTGCCACACCTGCTTGGCGCCGGTGGAGTCGTAGACGTTGATGCTGGAAACGCTGGCCTCGGTCGCGGTCGAGGAGATGTTGCCGGAGAAGACGATCCTGGTGGACGCGGCCGGCGGGTCGACGCGGTCGCCGTCGATGTCGAGCGCGGCGGGCTTGCCGTCGGCGCCGATCACGGCCAGCCGGCGCTCGCTGTCGGATAGGGTGATGTAGCCGGTGTCGCCGACCACGAACCGGCCGGTGCGCGTGTAGTAGGTCTGCGATCCTTCGAGCAGCATCAGGAAGCCGCCGCCGTCGATCGCCAGGTCGAGCTGGCCGGTCGAGGCGCGCAGTTCGCCCTGCTTGAAGTCGATCTGGGGCGCGCCGACGCGGACGCCCGTGCCGCCTTGCCCGTAGGCCAGGCCGCTGGCCGAGCCCAGCCAGCCGCCGCCGCTATTGAACGAGTCGGTGAAGCTGGCCCGGGTGGTCTTGAAGCCGAGCGTGTTCATGTTGGCGACGTTGTTGCTGATGGTCTGAAGGCCTCTGGAGAAGGCGTTCATGCCGCTCAGTCCGACGTAGATGGATCCAAGCATTGGTCGGGCTCCTAACGGACCTGGGTGATGTCGGCGATCGAGATGTTGGAGACGATCACGCCTTCGGCGGTCTTGATCGTCGCCATGGGCTGGCCGCTGCTGAACGCGACCGACTGGACGACGCCAGACTGGGTCGACACGCCGTTGAGGACGTCGACCGTGCGGCCCAGCAGGCTGACCGCCTGGTTGGCCGCCTGGGCCGACAGCAGGCTGGTGATCTGGTCGTTGAGCGTCTGGCTCTGCTGGAGCTGCGAAAACTGCGCCAGCTGGGAGACGAACTGGAAGTTGTCCACCGGCTTCAGGGGGTCCTGGTAGGTCAGCTGGGTCAGGATGATCTTCAGCAGGGACTGGAAATCGAGGCCGTAGGCGGCCGACGAGTTCACGGAACTAACGGCCTCGGTCGCCATCAACGTCTCCAAGGGTCAGGGGAAAGGAGGAGGTCAGGGCCTCGCCGTTCAGCGAGATCTCCGACAGGGCAAGGCCCAGTTCGCTGGCCAGTTCGATGATCCTGCGTCGCAGGCGGTCCTGCGCCGACGGCGGCAGGGACAGGCCGCCGATGGCCACGCGCAGCCCGTCCGCCTGGCCGGCGACGATCAGGCTGAGGCCGGACCCGGTCGTTTGCCGGGTCTCGGGCGTGGGGGGCTCGGTCGACGCCTGGACGGCTTCGGCGCTTTCGTCGAGGGCGGCCGGCTGCTGGGTGAAGACCTCGGCCGGGCCGTCGGCATGCACGGTCAGCATGATCGGTCCCCGCGTCGGCGCGAGGGGGGGCTGCCCGGCTTCGGCCATAACGATCCCGGCCAGGCCTTGGGCCAGGCGGGCGACCGGCTGCACGGGGCCGGCCTGCGCTATCGGCGGGGTCGCCGCGGCGAGGATGGCCTCGACCTCGCTGGCGGGGGCGACCGGATCGGCCGGGGCTTCGACGCTGGGCGCCGCCCCGGGGGGCGCCTCGACCTCTGGACGGCGACCGAACATGCCCAGGTCGGCGAAGCCGCGGGGTTGGTCGTCGCCGCGCAACAGGGCCTCGAACGCGCCCGTGGGCATGTCGGCGCGCGGCGTGGCCGGGAGCCTGGGCGGCGGCGGCGGCGGAGGGGGGACGGCGGCGACCTTCATCGGCCCACGGCCTTCTGCGCCGTCCGGTCGGCGACCTCGGCCAGTTGGGCCTCCTCGCGGGCGCGCCGGGCCCGGCGCGCGGCCGAGCGTTCGACCTGCTCGGCCTGGCGTTCCCGCGCCTGGGCCAGGCGCAGGGCCTTCGCCCGGCCGTCGGCCAGGTCGCCGACGTCGGCAAGTCGCGTCTCCAGGACGCCCAGTTCGGCGCGCGCGGCGTCGATGGAGACGCTCCAGGCGCTGACGACTTCGAGCGCCATCGACGGCTCGGCCAGGGCGGCGGCCCAACGTTCGTGGTTCTGGGCCAGGCGCTCGTCGCCGCGGTCGCGGCGGACGCGGGCCTCCTCCAGGTCGGCGGCGGCGCGGGCGGCGGCGGCCTGCGCGACCTGGCTCTGCAGGGCGCGCACGCGGTTGATCTGGCGGAGGCGTTCGAGGTGATCGCTACGGGCCATCAGGTCCTCGCGCCGATCAGGGAGGCCAGCCGTTCGCAGGCGACCGGATAGGGCGTGCGCTCGTCCTCGGCCTGCCGCAGATAGTCGAGCAGGGCCGGTCGCAGTTCGAGCGCCCGGTCGATGTCGGCGTTGGCTCCGCGGACATACATGCCGGTCTCGATCAGGGTGCGCGAGGACTCGTAGGTGCTGAGCGCCTCGACGGCCTTCATCGCCGCGGCGCGGGCGGCGGGCTCGGCCACGGCGCCGGCCAGGCGGCTGATGCTGCGCGGCACGTCGATCGCGGGATAGCGGCCCTGTTCGGCCAGGTCGCGCGACAGCAGGATGTGGCCGTCGAGCAGCGACTTCATCATCTCGGCGATCGGGTCGTCGATGTCGTTGGTCTCGCTGAGCACCGTCATGATCGCGGTGATCGAGCCGCCGCCGGCCACGGCGCCGCAGCGCTCTACGATCCTGGGAAGGGCGGCGAACACGCTGGGCGTATAGGCGCGGATGGTCGGCGGTTCGCCCGCGGCCAGCCCGATCTCGCGCAGCGCCATGGCCAGGCGCGTCGCCGAGTCGATGAACAGCAGGACGTCGTGTCCCTGGGCGCGCCAGTGCTCGGCCAGGGCCAGGGCATAGCGGCCGGCGCGGGCCCGCATGGCGGCGCTTTGATCCGAGGTCGCGGCCACCAGGGTCGAGCGCGCCCTGGCCTGGGCGGGCAGGCCGCGCCAGAACGCCTCGACCTCGCGGCCGCGCTCGCCGACCAGGCAGATGACGCAGCGATCGACGCCGACCTGTCGCGCGATCTGGGTCATCAGGGTGGTCTTGCCGACGCCAGCGGCGGCGAAGATGCCGACCCGCTGGCCCCGGGCCAGGGTCAGGAGGCCGTCGATGGCGCGCACGCCGGTTTCGAACACCCGCTTGGGCGAGGTCCGCTGCATCGGCGCGGCGACCTCGCCGTCGAGGGAGCCGCGCGCGGTGGCGACCACGGGCGAGCCGCCGTCGATGGGGCGGGCCAGCGCGTCGACCGCCCGGCCGAGGAACGCGTCGCCCACCGGCGCGCCGTCGGACTGGGCCAGGGCCGTCACCCGTGCGCCCGAAAAGGTGGCCGCGGCCCCGTCGAAGGGGGCCAGGACGATGCTGTCCTCGTTGACGCCGACCACCTCGGCCAGGCTGGCGCGGCCTTTGGCCGTGGTCTCGATCTCGCACAGCCCGCCCATCGGCAGGTTGGGCCCGTCCGCCTCGATATAGGTGGAGCGAATACGGCGCACGCGCCCGGTGCGGGTCACCAGGTCGACCGCCCGAACCGCATCGAGGAAGGCGTGCTGCATCATTCGGCGGCGCTCCGCGCGCCCAGATCGGCGAACAGGGCGTCCAGGCGCTCCCACTGGCGCGCGACGCCGATCTCCAGGGCCCCGAGCTTGAGGCGCAGCTGGCAGTCGCCCGAGGCCAGGTCGGGAGAGGCGACCAGCCTCAGTTCCGAGCGGTCGACGCCGGCGGCCAGACGCGCGAGCGCCTCGGGGTCGGCGAAGTCGTCGCGGGAAACCGCCACCTCGATCACCGTTCCGCCGACGATCGCATCGACATGGTGGCGGATCGTCCGCTCCAGCAGGTCGCGATGGACCTCGGGGTCGCCGATCATCCTGCGCAGGCCCTCGGCGGCGAGGGTCAGGGCCAGGCGCTCCATGTCGTCGGTCTCGACGGCGAAGCGGTTCAGGGCGGCCTCGAGGGATTTGTCCAGTCGGGCCAGCCGGCCGGCGGCGTCGTCCTCGGCCTCCCGCAGTCCCGCCTGGCGGCCCTCGGCGCGGGCCTGCTCGACCGCTTCGGCCAGCGCCTTTTCCAGGTTCGAGATCCGGGCGTCGCGATCGGCCAGCTCGGCGGCGAGAGCGGCCGTCTCGGCGCGGGCCTGGTCGGCCGCCTCGGACAGGCTCGCCAGCCGGGGATCGACCGGCGTCGCCGGCCGGGGCGCGGACAGCGGGCGGACAGCCCGCGCGACCTGCTCGGATTGCGAGGACTTGATGATGCTCATCGCCGCCCCCGAAGGCGAGCCAGCAGGGTGTCGACACCGTTGGCGCGGGCGGGCGTCGGCGCGGACGCGCGCGCGAGGGGCTGGACGCCGGGCGTCGGAACGCACTCGCGCAGGGCCGCCGTCGCGGTGGGGGTCATGGAAAAGGCGAGGTCGCCGCCGACGCTCCTGGCCCGCGCCGCCAGCCAGGGCGACAGGCCCGCGGATGCGGCCGGCTCGACGACCTGCGGACGGACGGCCTGCACGGGGGCGCCGTCATAGGCTGCGAGCAGGGCGCTGACTTCGTCGCGATGGGCCGGCGGCAGCTGGTCCAGCACGCCCAGCACGTCCTCGGGCGCGGCCTGGGCCAGCTCGGCCACCAGCTTGCGCAAGGCGCGGTCAGACACGGGGGCTGGCAACGGCGTCCCTTTCGTCCAGCAGGGCCTTGAGGCGACGGGCGTAGGCTTCCTTTTCGCGCGCGTTCAGGCGGCGGCCGGGGCGACGGGCCTGCAGCAGGAAGGCCACGGCCAGCAGGGCGACCAGCAGCACGCCGGCATAGACCGGCGCGACGCCGCCGAACGGCGTCTCCGACCGCGGCGGCGCGGGAGCCGGCGCCGGCGCGGGGATGGCGGGGGCGATGGCCGGCGTCGTCGGTTCGGCCGCGACCGGCGCCAGCGGCTGGTCCGAGGTCGTGACGGTCACCAGGTCGCCCGCCGCCGGATCGGCGCCGATCGCCGCCTCGGCCAGGGCCTTGGCGCGTTGCTGGAGCTCGGGGCTGGCCGGGGCTTCCAGCGTGACGTCGACGCGGATTCCGGAGCGTGCTCCGGGCACGGTCTGGGCGTCTGGAACAATGGTCCTGCCGGCCAGGACCAGCACCTGGAAGCGGCCGTCGGGCAGCAGGTTCGACAGGGCGCCCCGCACGCGGGCCGTGAGGTCGGCCTCCGGGCCCGTCGATCCGGCGTCGAGGCGGGCGGAGGGTTCGGGGCTGACGATCTGGCCCTCGCCGTCCAGAACGACGACGTCGGCGGCCTTGAGATCGGAGACGGCGGCGGCGACCAGGCGCTGGACGCCGCGCACCGTGGCCGGCGACAGGACCTGGCCGGTCCTCGGGGCCAGGGTCACCGAGGCCTTGGCCGGCTGGCGGTCGCCGCGGAAGATCGTCTGCTCGGCCAGCGACAGGTGGACGCGCGCGGTCTCGATCCCTTCCAGGGTCATGATCGTGCGGGCCAGTTCGCCCTGCAAAGCCCGCTGGTAATTGATCTTCTGGGCGAACTCGGTCAGCCCCATGTCGGACTTGTTGAACAGCTCGAAGCCGACCATGCCCTTCAGCGGCAGGTCCTGGCTCATCACGTCCAGGCGCACGCCGTCGACCTGGTCCTGCGGCACCAGGATCGTGGCCCCGTGATCGGCCAGCTTGTAGGGGACCTTCTTCTTGTCGAGCTCGCCGACGATGGTGGCGGCGTCCATGTCGCGTAGGTTGGTGAACAGCACGCCATAGGGCTTGCGGAGCGCCAGCCAGTAGACGGCGAAGAAGATGGCGCACAGCACCACGACGCCGGTCGCGACGATGGCGATCTGGCGGGACGGGGAAGCGGTGCGGAACTGTTCGAGCGGCGTCATGCTAGGACGAAGTCCGGGGAAGAAAGAGAGCGGCGCGCGTCATCGCGGTCTAGAGCTGCATTCTCGAGAGTTCCTGGTAGGCCTCCACCAGCCGCGCGCGGACCTGCAGGGCCAGCTCGAACGACAGCCGGGCCTCTTCCAGCGCATAGGTGACCTGGTGCAGCGGCACGCTGTCGTCGAGGGCGAAGGCCGTGGCCATGTCCTCGGCGGCGATCAGCTTGTCGTTGACGCCGTCGACGCCCTCGGCCAGCAGGCGGCTGAAAGAGGCTTCGGGCGCGCGCGAGGCGGCCGTCGGGATCGTCGTCGGCTGGACGGCGCGGGCGAGCGCGGGATCGACCGCGGCGGCGTCCAGGGCCTGGATCGGCAGGATGCTCATCAGCGACGTCCCAGTTCCATGGCCTTGGCGTACATCTGCCGCGCCGCGCCCAGCGCGACGAGGTTGGCCTCGTAGGCCCTCGAGGTCTTCAGCAGCAGCGTCATCTCGCCGGCGTGGTCATAGCCGGGATAGGAGACGAAGCCGTCCGTGTCGGCCTGCGGATTGGCGGGCTCGTAGACCCGGCGCGGCGGGGCGTTGATCGGCTCGACGCCGTAGACCATGACGCCCCCGCCGGCGGCCTCGCCGGTCTTCAGCATGTCGGCGAAGCCCTGCCGGGGCCCCGAGACCAGGCGCATCGCCCGATAGGGCTCGCCGGTCGCCGTGCGGGCGGTGTTGGCGTTGGCCAGGTTCTCGGCGATGACCTCGAGGCGTCGCCACTCGACGTCCAGCCCGGTGCGGCTGATTTCCATCGACTGCATGGTCAGAGGCTCCCCTTGATCGACAGGGCGCGCAGCTGGGCCTGCCGGTTCAGCACCTCGATCAGCGCCGCGTAGCGCAGCTGGGTGCTGCTGGCGGTCGACATTTCGAGGTCCAGTCGGACCTGGAGGTCGTTCGAGGCCTGGATGTACGGCTCGACGGCGGCCACGGCCCGCGCGCCCTGGCCGGCGGCGGTGGCCAGGGCCTGCTCGAAGCTCACCCGCCGGGGGCGATAGTTGGCAGTCCCGGCGTTGGCGATGTTCTCGGCGGTGACGACCGAGCGGCTGGTCAGCCCGTCCAGGGCCTTCAGTGCGACGATGCTGGAAAAGGAACTCATGGGGGGCCTTACTGGACCAGGATATCGGCGTGCAGGGCTCCGGCCGCCTTGATGGCCTGGAGAATGGCGATGGTGGAGCGGGTATCGACGTGGGCGCGGGTCAGGCCCTGCACCAGGTCGGCGACCGTGGTGTCGGGGAACTGCACGACGGCGTCCTTGGACTCGGTCACCTCGAGCTTGGTGTTGGTGACGATCAGGCTGCGGACCCCGCCCTCCTCGTTGCCGCCGACGCCGCCGTAGGCGTAGCCGTAGATCGGCTGGGAGGCCTGGTTCTCGGCGGTCACCGAGACCCGCACGTCGCCTTGCGAGATCACCACGCTGGAGATCCGCACCCCGCCGCCGGCCACCACCGTGCCCGACCGCTCATTGATCACCACCCGGGCCTGGGCGTCGGGATTGACCCTGACGTTCTCGATCCGCGCGATCAGCCGGTAGAGGCGGGCGCGGTCGGCCTGCGCCGCGATCGACACGGCGTCGGCGTCGCGCACCGAGGCCACGCCGCCCCCCAGGGCCAGGTTGATCGCGTCGGCGACGCGCTCGGCGGTCGTGAAGTCCGGATCCTTGAGGATGAAGGTCAGCGCGCCGTCCGGGCCCAGCAGGTGGGCGTCGACGGCGGCCTCGACGGTGGCGCCCCCGGGCATGACCCCCGAGGTCGGATAATTCTTCTGCTGGCGGTTGAGGTCGGCGTCGAAGCGGTAGCCGCCGATGACCAGCTGTCCCTGGGCCAGGGCGTAGTGGCGCTGGTCGGGCCCCACGAGCGGGGTCATCAGCAGGGTGCCGCCCACCAGGCTGCGGGCGTCGCCGATCGACGAGACGGTGACGTCGATGCGGTCGCCGACATTGGCCGACGGCGGCAGGGTGGCGGTCACCATCACGGCGGCGACGTTGCGGCTCTGCACCTGGTCGGGCGACACGTTGACGCCCAGGCGGCCCAGCACGTTCTTCAGGGCCTGGCGGGTGACTTCGCTGCGCGGCGAGTCCCCCGAGCCCGACAGCCCGATCACCACGCCGTAGCCGACCAGGGCGTTGTCGCGCCAGCCCTGGAAACGGCCGATGTCCTTGACGCGGACCTCGTCGGCGAGGGCGGGCGCGGCGACCGCCGCCAGGGCGAGGACGGCGGCGACGAGGGCGAGCGGACGACGCATCACAGCAGGCCCAGCCAGTTGAAGATGCGCGCGGCCGCGCCGGGCTCGCCGCTGCGGGCCACGAAGCCCGAGCCGTCATAGTCGATCATCACGTCGGCCAGGCGCGACGAGACGATCGCGTTGTCGCGCGAGATGTCGTTGCGCCGCGCGCGGCCCTTCAGGCGGATGAAGGTGCGGTCGCCGTTGATGTTGAGCACCTGCTCGCCGGCGACATGCAGGTCGCCGTTGGGCAGGACGGCGTCGACGGTGATGCTGATCTGGGCCAGCAGCTTGCCCGAGCGGCCGGTCTGGCCCGAGCCCTCGTACTCGCCGCCCAGGTTCAGCTGGGCGCTCTTGCCGCCGGCGCTTCCGGACCGGGCGTCGCCGGACACGCGGTGGTTCTTGCGCGAGCCGGTCTGGGCGCTGTTGGTCGCGCTGGAGCTCTCGTAGATCACCACGGTGAGGGTGTCGCCGACCTGTTCGGCCTGGCGGTCGGAGGCCATGGCCGACCAGTTGCTCGGCTTGTAGAGATCGGAGGCGAGCGCCGGGCCGATCGGCGTGATCGCCACGGCCAGCGCCGCGACGGCGGCGCATGTCGCGTTCGGGACGACGCTCATTGGTCCTGCTCCACGGCGGGGACGGCGAAGATCCGGCCGCCCGCCTTGACGAAGAGCGGCTGGCCGGCCCGCGCGGGCTGCACCGCCTCGGCGGCGCGCTCGATCGTGACGGCGCCGACGCGGGCGGTGACGCGGACGTTCTGGCCAGGACGTACGGCGGCCAGCATGGTCGCGGGCGGCGCCGAAAGAACGTCGGTGATCGCCAGGGCGCGATCGGCGCGCAGGGCCTTGGCCGCGCGATCATAGCGCCAGGCCGCCCGCGGCGCGGAAACGGTTCCGCAGTCGACGTCGGCGAAGTCTTCGCCAGTGAGCACCTGGTCGGGATCGATCGCCCGGCGCGGCCGCACGCACGCGACCGGCGTCGAGGCGACAGCCGGCGTCGGCGCCGCCCGGCGCACCACGACCTTGGTGGTTTCGCCCGGCCGCCACTGGGCCAGCAGGGGCATGCGCCTGCGCCCGTAGGCGCCGATCTGTTCGGGGGTCAGCGTCGCCATCGCCCCGGGACGCAGGGCCAGGATCGGCGTAGCGGCGGCCCGCGCGCGAAGATCGGGGCGAAGGTCCGACAGGTCGGCCACGTCGCTCAGCCTTACGATCGAGTCCGTTATCTCCACCTGGCGCGGCGCGGGGGCGGGCGTACCCAGCGCCGGCGGCGTCGCCGCGGCGAGAAGGCTCCAGGCGAGGGACACTAGCGTTTCAGGCCGTTGGCGATCGCCATCAGCTGGTCGCCGGCCTGCACGACCTGCGCGTTGGCCGCATAGGCCCGCTGGGTCAGCAGCAGCGTCACCATCTCGTCGGAGATCTGCACGTTGGAGGCTTCGACCGAGCCCTGGACCAGAAGGCCCGCGCCGTCCTCGCCGGCGGCGAGCGTGGTCGCCCGGGCGCCGTCGGTCAGCTCGTAGAGCCCCTCGCCGATGGCCGAAAGGGCCGCGGAGTCGCGCACCATGGTCAGGTCGATGCGGCCGATCTCGTTACGGGTCTGGTCGTCGAAGATAGCGCTTACCCGGCCGTCCGCGCTGATCAGCAGGTCCTGCGCGCCGGTCGGAACCGCGATCATCCCGCGCAGCGACATGCCGTTGGCGGCGGAGAGAAAGCCGTCCTCGCCGACCTTCAGGGCGCCCCCGCGCCAGAGCACGCTGCGACCGGAAGGAGCCATCAGTTCGATGAAGCCGTCGCCGCGGATCGCCAGGTCCATGGACCCGCCGGTCTCGCGAAGGTCGCCTTGCGTGAAGACGCGCTCGGCGCCGCTGGAGGCCACGCCCGAAGGCTGGACGCCCTCGACCGTCGCCTGGCCCGAAGCGACCATTTCGGAGAACCGCACGGACGCGCGCTTGAACCCGGAGGTGTTCAGGTTGGCGATGTTGTTGGCGGTGACGTCGAGCGCGCCCTGCTGGGCCCGAAGCCCGGTGGCGGCGATGTAGAATGCACCGTTCATGCTCTAGACCTGCCCAAATGTGGTGATCGCCCGGCCCATCAGATCGTCGTAGACATTGGCCAGCCTCTGGCCGCTTTCGGCGCGGCGCAGCGCCTCCATGAGGGCCACCATCTCGTCGCCGCTGCTGACGTTGGACGACTCGAGCACGCCCTGGCGCACGACCGGGTTCTCCACCTCGGCGAGGGTCTCGGTCGGCGCGGAAAACAGGCCGGCCTCGGCGCGGGCGAACTTCGAGCGATCGGGGCTGTCGACGATCGCCAGGCGGCCGACGGGCTGGCCGTCGTCGAGGACGACGCCGTCGGCCGTGATCTTCACGGAGGCGCTTTGCACGACCACGTCGCCGCCGCCCTGAAGTTGCAGGGCGTGGCCCTGGACGGTCAGCAGCCGGCCGTCCTCGGTGCGCTTGAACTGGCCCTGCCGGGTGTAGAGCACCGCGTCGTCCTTGCGGACCGCGAAGAAGCCCTCGGCGCCCAGGCTCAGGTCGTAGGGGTTTTCCGTCATCACCGGCTTGCCGGTCGAAAAATCCGTTCCGGTCAGCGTCTGCAGGCGCGCCTGCGGCCCCACCAGGGCGGCGAAATCGATGCGTCGCTTATAGCCGGGGGTGGTCAGGTTCGCGAGATTCTGGGCGGCCAGTTCGGCCCTACGCTCCGACTGCCCAAGTATGCTCGACACATAATCGATGTACTGCCCCATAGGTCATGGCTAGCAAAAGGCCTCAACCTGAGGAAGCTTCAATCGTAGATTTTATTGCGAAATTTTTCACTCAACTGTCGATTTTGTAGAAAAGCTGAAAACGTCACTCAAGGTTAACGACATCGAATGACCGCAGGTCGATCGTATGCGGTATCTCGTTGACCGATACGATCGACAGCCGGGGCGCGGCGCGGCGGGTGAACGTGCGCAGATGGCGACGAACTTCGTGGCCGCACAGCAGCACGGGCGCCAGGTTCTGCTGCATCATCGCGTCGACCATCGGCACCAGTTTGCGCATGAGCTGTTCGGCCAGCCGGGGCTCGATCACCAGGCCGCTCTTGCCGTCGCTGCGGCGCACGCTCTCGGCGATCTGGGCCTCGACGCGGGGGCTGAGGCTGAGCACCGCGAGCTGCTCGTGGGCGCCGCGCAGGTCATGGCAGATGCCGTGGCTCAGCTTCTGGCGCACCAGCTCGGTGAGCTCGGCATGGTCCTTGGTGGCGCGGGCCACGTCGACCAGGGCTTCGGCGATCAGGTCGACATTGCGGATCGAGACGCTTTCGGCCAGCAGGTTCTGCAGGATCCGCTGGATGTCCGAGACGGTCATCAGGGCCGGGACCAGTTCCTCGACGAGGCCGGGCTGGCGGTTACGGACCCCTTCAAGCATCTGGACGACTTCGGCGCGCGTCAGCAGCGACGGGGCCTCCACCCGCATCACCTCGCCCAGGTGGGTCATCAGCACCGTGACGGGGTCGACCAGGGTGTAGCCGGAGTCCTGGGCGTGGTCGCGCTGGTCGGAATCGATCCAGACGCCGGGCAGGCCGAAGGCCGGATCCCGCGTCTCCAGCCCGGTAAGGGGCGGCTTGGCCGGTCCCGTTCCGATCGCCAGGGTCTGCTGGGGATAGAGCTTGCCGTGCGCGTGGCGAGAACCCGAGAGCACGATCTCGTAGGCGTTGGGATCCAGGTGCGCGCCGTCCTGGAAGAGCACGGCGGGGAACGCAAAGCCGGTCGCCTTCTCCTGCTGGCGGCGCAGCGTGGTGATCCGGTCGCTGAGCAGGGGCTTCATGGCCTGCCACTGCTGGCCCAGTTCGCGGCCGAGCAGGACCTCGACCGGCGGGGGCGCGCGATTTTCACCGGCGCCGGCCTCGTCGGCCGGAGCGTCGATGCTGGCGCCCATCAGGTCGTCGTCCTGGGGCTTCTTGCGCGTGGCGAACCAGACGGCGCCGAGCACGGCGATCAGGATCAGGATCGGCCACTTGGGCATGCCGGGCAGGGCCAGCAGGACCAGCAGGGCGCCCAGGACGATCAGCGGGATCTTGGGGATCGACGAGAGCTGGTTGAACACCTCGCCGCTCAACTGTCCGTCGGCGGAGGAGCGCGTGACGATGATGCCGGTGGCGACCGAGATGATCAGGGCCGGCACCTGGGTGACGATGCCGTCGCCGATCGTCAGCAGGGTGAAGGTCTTCAGGGCCTCGGACCAGTCCATGCCCATCTGCGCCACGCCGATGAACCACCCGGCGAAGATGTTGATCAGCAGGATGATCACGCCGGCGACGGCGTCGCCTTTGACGAACTTGCTGGCCCCGTCCATGGCGCCGTAGAAGGCGGCTTCCTTCTCCAGCTCCTTGCGGCGGCGCTTGGCCTCATGCTGGTCGATCAGGCCCATGTTGAGGTCGGCGTCGATGCTCATCTGCTGGCCGGGCACGGAGTCGAGCACGAAGCGCGCGGCGACCTCCGAGACACGCTGGGCGCCGGACGTCACCACCACGTACTGGACGACGACCAGGATGAAGAACACCACCAGGCCGACGACGTAGCTGCCCTGAACGGCGAAGGAGCCGACCGCGTCGATCACCTGGCCGGCATGGCCCTGGGTCAGGATCAGCCGCGTGGCGGCGACATTGAGCGCCAGTCGGTAGAGCGTCGCCACCAGCAGCAGGGACGGAAAGGTCGAGAACGACACCGGCTTGGCGACATAGAAGGTCAGCAGCAGGATCGTCAGGCCGAGCGAGAAGTTGGTGATGATGAACAGGTCCAGCAGCGCCGCCGGAATGGGCGTGAACAGGATGAGCAGGATCGCCACCACCCCGCCGACCAGGTAGAGGTCCTTGTTCTTGCTGATGAGACGCTGGATCATGGCACTATGGTTCCCTGGCGGGGTGTTCACGCCGGCGCTCGCGCAGCGTCATGTAGATCCTGGAGACGGGGCCGTAGTAGTCGGGCGGCACCGCCTGCCGTAGCTGGCAGCTGCGGTAGAGGGCGCGGGCGAGCGGCGGATCGGGCACGATCGGCACGCCGTAGCTGAAGGCCACCGCCTTGAGGCGCTGGGCGAACTGGTGGGCGCCCAGCGAGACGACGATCGGCGCCTCCATGCTGCGCGGGTCGTAGCGCAGCGCCACGGCGAAGTGGGTCGGATTGGTCAGCAGCACGTCGGCGCCGCGCATGTTGCGCAGGCTCTGGCTCATCTTGACGAATTCGCCGTGCAACTGCCTGCGCCGCTGCTTGATGCGCGGCTCTCCCTCGCGGTCGCGGGACTCGCGGCGCAGTTCGCGTCGGCTCATCCGCATCTGCTTGAGGAACTCGCGGCGGACCAGCCATTGATCCAGGAGGGCGAAGACCAGGGCCCCGCCGACGAAGAACATCAGCAGCCGGAAGCTCGTCCCCCCCATCGCCTGGGCCAGGCGGGCGGCGTCGGTCGCGGCGGGGCCGTCCACGGCCCAGGCGGCCTGCACGATCACGGTGGCGAGCGTGGCGTAGGCGCCGAACTTCAGGATGGTCTTGGCCGTCTCGATCAGGGTGCGCACCGAGAACACCCGCTTGAAACCCTTGGCGGGACTGAGGCGCGAGAAATCCGGCTTCAGGGGTTGGGTGGAGAAGACCAGGCCGGTCTGCACCACCTCGAACACGCCCACGACCAGGAAGATGGTCGCGCACAGAAGCGTCAGCGGGCGGAACATCGAGGTCAGGGCGCCGGCGGTGACGATCAGGATCTCGTGGCGGCTGGCCGAGACGTTCGGCGCGGCGACCAGGGCCTGCGCGGCCGCCCGCGTGAGCTGGGACCACACCGCGTCGCCGCTGATCCACAGATAGGCCAGCAGGGCGAACGAGCCGGTCAGGAAGCTGAGATCCATGCTCCGCGCGACGCTTCCCTTTTCCCGCGCCTTCTTCAGCTTGAAGGGGGTGGGCTTCTCCGAGCGGTTCTGTTCGGTGTTCTCCATCCTAGAGCAGGCCCGGAATGGCTTCGAGCGTCACGATCGCCAGCCGCGCGAGCAGGGCGCCCACCGAACCGATCATGATCGGCAGCACCAGCAGCAGAAGCAGGGTCTTGACCTGCAGGCCCAGGATCAGGACGTTCATCTGCGGCATGGTCCGGGCCATCAGGGCGATGGCGACATCGGCGATGAACAGGGTCAGGACCGCCGTGGCGACCACGCCGAAGCTGGTCATGAACACCACGGACATGAAGGCGGTCAGCGGCCGCAGGCTCTGGGGCGCGTGGCCCGTTCCCAGGGGGATCGCCTCGACGGAGGCCCGCAGCAGGCGCAGCAGTTCGGCATGGCCGTCCATGGCGAAGAACACCGCGCCGGCGGCGTAGGCCAGCAGCGTGCCGACCAGCGGCGTCTGCCCCCGGGTGGTGGGGTCGATCAGCATCGCCAGGCCGAAGCCCGCCTGGATGTCCACGGTTCGGCCGGCCAGGTAGAGGCCCGCGAACATCACCTGGAACGCCAGGACGAAGATCGCGCCGAGCAGCAGTTCGCGCGCCGCGGTCGCCAGCAGGTCGCCGGCCCCGAAGGCCGCAGCCCATTGTTCCTGGGGCAGGGACGAGGTCAGGAGGCCGGCCAGGCCAAGACCCAGGAACACGCGGAAGACCGGCGGGGTGCGCGTGAGGGTGAACGGCGGCGCCATGGCGAAGACGGGGCCGATCCGCAGGCTCAGGAGCAGGCTGGTCACCACCCACGAGGTCATGGTCTCGAACGCCATGGCCTCAGACGAGCGAGGGGATCATCTGGATCAGATGGGTGGCGAAGCTGGTGATGCGGCTCATCATCCAGCCGCCCAGCGCCATCAGCACCAGCACCGAGACGATCAGCTTGGGCACGTAGCTGAGCGTGGCTTCCTGAAGCTGGGTGGCCACCTGCAGCACGCTGACGACGAGGCCGACCAGCAGGGCCGCGATCAGGACCGGGGCGGAAACCACGGCGCTGTTCCAGAACAGCAGCTTCATCAATTCCAGAGCCTGATCGGCGCTCATCGTACTCACCCGCCCGCGAGCCTGACCTCCCACAAGCGGACGTTACGAACAAGAGGCGATCGCAACGAATGGACGAGTTAGTTGAGGTCGGTTTGCAACCGAGGCTAGCGCGCGCCGGATCGCAGGTCCTGGACCGCCCTTTTCAGCAGCGCGGCGGAATTGGGCTCGCCCTGAAGGGTCTCGACCACGCGCTCGACCACCTGCTGGAACTTGGCCTCGTTGAGAAGCTCGCTTCCGAAGCCTTCGGCCAGCACGGCCTCGATCAGCGCGCGGCTCAGTTGCCGGTCATCGACGTCGCGCACGGCCGCCAGGGCGTAGACGCCCTCGATCGTGGCGGCGTCCCGCGTGGTGGCCCGCGTCGTCCGCGCCTTGCCCGTCGTTCCGGCCGACCGCGCCTGCAGTCGTCGGCGCAGCAGGGCCACGAGGCCGTCGATGTTGGAGATGGGATCCACGAGCGCTTGGCGTCCAGGGCGGGTGATGCCTAGCCAGCCTTAGCGGAGTTGGGGCCGGGCGCAAACCCGCCGTCCGGATCTGCGACAACTGCGGGACCGGCTGGCCTGGCCGGGGCGCCGTCCGGTCCCTTGATCGCGCGTCCCCGCTTTCAGCGGGCCTTTGGTCCAGCTCGGTCTCGCTTTCCGCGTGGACGGGTCTTGTTCCTGCGTGTTCTCCGGCGCTGTTGACTGGGTCGTGGCGCGCTTTTTCGAGGAAGCGTCGGCCCGAGGCGTCGCTTGCTAGAGGGGGGAGAGCTGGCTTAGCGCAGTGCGGATGAAATCGGGGAAGTTGGAAGGGCGTGCGGCCTTGAGCGCCCCGTAGGCGTCGATCTCGACGACGCTCCCCGTCCTGGTGTCAAACCCAAACAAAACGCCACTCATGTTGTCGCCGAAAAGGGCGACGTGGTTCGACCATTCGGGTTCGAAATCGAATATTTCTCTGGGGTCCACGAGTCCGTCGTATAGCTTTAGCGCATCGTCTCCGATGGTGCCGTGGCCGATATTTGTTATGAAATCCACGTAGGACTGCGGGATGATTTCTTTACCTGGCTTATATTCATCGATCCCGATTACCGGGCCGGTCGTCAATTGATCGATCGGCGAACCATTGCCTTTTGCAGACATCAGGTCATCGAACTCGCTCATCTTATTGACCTCCGAATAGACTGCGAGCAGGGCCACCAGCCCGGTGGATACCCCCTTGATGCTGTTTGGGGAACGCGGCCGGGTGGAGATTCCACCATGAATTCGGTCCGCCGTTCGACAGCTCGATTATGTGGTGCGCATCATACCGATCTCCGGCCTTCCGCAGGAGGCCGCCGCGGGAAGAGATTACGTTTTCCTGGTAGGTTGGCCAAGTTTGACCGGTATTTTTCTCCCATTGGGAAATTAGACCGGAACGGCTTTTGCTGAACTCGGCGCGACTGACCGCCAGGGCGTCATCCGTCAATTTCGCGGAGTAGTCATTGGCCCTCAGGGCGTCAGCGAGTTCGCTTCGCTGACCAGGACCAATCGCGCGACCGGTCTGGACCTCGATGTCACGAATGTATGTTCGCGCGGAGGCGCCCAGGGGCGTCCAACCGCTCCGCGCTCCGGCCGCCGCGCTTTCCGCGGCCAAGGCCTCGGCCGTCGCAACTCGTCCGCCGAGGGTCAGGGCCCGCATTCCCTGCACGCCCTTGACCGCGGCGCCCGCCATCGGGACGACATTGACGCCATAGTCGACGATCTTGTCGCCGGCGGCGTAGCTCCCGGCGGCCACGCGGTTCAGGTCGTTGCTGGCGAGGTCGGCGCCGATGGTGCGCATCTGGCCGATCTCGGCGCCGACGGCGGACTTGACGTCGGCCACCAGGTCACGTCGGCCCGAGAGGTAGTCGCCGGCCCGTTGCGCGATCGGATCGGTGAGCGTGCGGATGTTGGGGCCGGGCAGGCTCAGGCCGGTGGCGTCCTGCAGCATCCCGTTGGCGAGGCCTATCGGACTGGCGTTGACCCCCACGACGGCCGCGGTCTTGACCGTGCCGGTCACCAGGTCGACCGCCGAGCCGGCGGCGCCGAGGGCCAGGTTGGGGGTCATCACGGCCTGTTTCTTCAGCGCCGCGCCGAAGCCGGGCAGGCCGGCCCGCTCGAAGCCGTTCCCGGCGCTGTAGAGGGCGTAGCTCGGAAGCGCCGTGGCCAGGAAGACCTTGGACTGGACGTCTGATTTGACCTTGGCGGAGGCCAGGTCGAAGACGTTGTTGGCGAACGCCACCGAGCCCGAATAGCCGTCGGAGAACTGCTGGTAGAGCCTCTTGCCGATGACGATCACCTCGTCGACGAGGGTCGGGTCGTCGACGCCGGCGGATGCCGAAGCGGCCGGCGGACGGTAGTCCGGGCTCGTGCGCACGGACTTGGCGGCGTAGTCGACGGCCCGGCTGATGCTCCCCAGCGGGTCCTTCAGGAAGCCGCCGACGGCGCTCCAGGCGCGATCCCACAGGCTGGGCCGGGTAGGCGAGACGCCGCCCACCGGCTCGCCGGGCGCGACGAGGTAGCGGACCCCCATGGGGGCCTCGAAGAAGTTGCCATCTCCATCGTGGTACAGTCCGGGGAAGCCCCACGTCTCGCCGCCGCCACCGGCTTGCGGAGCCGCGGGGCTGTCGTCGCTCGCCGCTTGCCCGGAGGCGGACCCGCCGCCGCCGATCCTGTCGGTCAGGGCCCGGCCGATCGTGCTGCCGACCACGCTGGGGAGCAGGGCGTTGATGTTGTCGCCGAAGTCCGAGCCGTCGATCAGGCTGCGCGCTCCGGCCCCGGCGATCGCCGCGGCCGTGCCGGTCAGGGCTGGCTTGAGGAGCTTGGGCGCGGGCACCCAGTTGGCCTTGCCCAACGCCTGGCCGACCACGCCGTCGGCGCCGGCCATCACCGCGCTGACCGCCACGTCGGTCCAGCTGAACTTGTCCTGCAGGCCGGTGGCCACCGCCACGCCCTGGCTGACCACGTTGGACGCCGCGGCCTTGAGCATCTGCTCCAGGATGGTGCCCTTCGGGTCGCCGGCGACCATGGCGGTGAGGGCGGCCTTGCCGACCGCCTTCCAGCTGAACTTGTCCTGGACGCCCGTGGCCATCGCCGTCAGCTGTCCCGCGGCGCTGCCGATGGCGGCGCTGCCGGCCAGGGCGGCGGCCGTGGCCGCGCCGGCCTTCATCCCGAGCGCCGCCGAACCCGCCTGCAGGATGGGGTAGGTCACGATCGTCACCACGATGGCCACGACCGCGGCCAGGATGCTGCCGATCACTCCGCAGCCCTTGCCCTTGCGGGTCGGCGCCACCTGGTCGGGCGCGACCGAGCCGAGCGCCCGGGTCGGGTCGTAGGCCTGGAAGGTGTCGCTGCTGTGGTGGACGTTGGTGACCTGGGCCGGCAGTTGCAGCCGCGCGCCCTGGACCAGGGTGTCGGCGCCGGTCAGGCCGTTGAAGTTGGCGATCAGGTACCACAGGCTGGCGTCGCCCCAGACGCTGGCGGCGATCGATTGCAGCGTGTCGCCCTGGACGACCGTGTAGGTCGGCGCGCCTTCGGCCTCGGCCAGGGAGTTGGCGTTCAGCGCGTCGTACTGCTGGTCCATGTCGGCGTAGGAAGTCGCCGCGCCGCCCTGGAAGGCCGTGCTCTGGGCCCCTGACGAGCGCTGGGCGATCGAGGCGGCGTAGTTGGTCTTTCCGTTGGGGCCGTCGTTGCCGATGTTGGCCCGCTGGATGTTGTTGAAGCGGTAGTAGTACTCGACCGGATTAGCCGACGCGGCGCTGGCCTCCTTGCGCGAGATGACCTGGCCGGCGGCGTTGGTGACGTAATTCACCGTGCGCGGGCGGCCGTCCTGGATGGCCACCGAGACCACGTTGCCGCTGGTGTCGTAGGTGAAGGTCGAGACGTTGACCGTCGACTTGGTGATGTCGGGCCGGATGGTGATGGTGTTCTGCTGGGGCCCGTCCCACCAGACATAGGTGTTGACGGTCTCGCTGGTCGGCTGGGCCGTCGTCTGGCCCGACTTGATCTGGCTGGAGGTCGTGCGGGTGTGCACCACCATCCCGCCCAGATAGGCGCCCGTATAGACGCCGCCGCCGACATCGGCCTTGTAGTCGTAGGTGGTGTTGGCGGTGATGATCGCGCCGTCGGACTGCAGGGTCGAGGTCTGGGAGAGGATCACCTGCGAGCCGGCGTCGTAGGTCGACTCCTCGCTGTAGGCGATCTTGCCGTCCGCGCCGTATTCGGTGTGCATGGTCAGCCGGCCCATGCTGTCGCGGACGTTGCGCACGCGAAGCGCGCCGTTGATGAAGACGGTAGAGAGATAGCCGCTGGCTGTGTAGGCGTAGGTCTCGTTGTTGCCGGTCGAGACGGCCGACTTGCGCCGGCCCGCGGCGTCGTAGGTCAGGTCGACGCCGTTGGCGCCGCGGCCGATGGTGTTGCCGGCCGCCCCGCGGGTCTGGGCGGCCTGGCCCTGGGCGTCGAGCAGGACGCCGCCGGTGGTCACGAAGCGGTTCATGCTGTCGTAGCGGAACCACTGTTCCTTGCTGGTCAGCGCGCCGGACACCAGGTCGCGATAGGTCGAGGCGATCAGGCGGACGTTGTTGTTGGCGTCGTACTCGTAGTTGATGTCGACCGGGTTTGCGGCGTCCTCGCCGCTGTCGACGAAGCGGGTGACCCGGCCGAGCGCGTCATAGGTGACCGATGCGTCCTGCAGCGACCGCGTCCACTGATAGGCCAGGCCCTCCTCGTCATAGCCGGTGTAGGTGACCAGGGTGGTCTCGTGGGTGCGCCGGCCGGCCAGGTCGTAGCTGTAGGACTGCGACGACTGCGATCCGCCGACGCCGAAGTTCAGGTTGATCTCGGAGGCCAGGGCGCCGGTGTTGAAGTAGGTGTAGCGCAGGTCCTGGCCGACATTGTTGGTCTTCTGGACCAGGCGGCCGGCCAGGTCGTAGGTCAGGTTCGTGACGTGGCCGCCGAAGTCCGTCGCCCCTGCCGAGCGTCCGAAATAGTCGGTGCTGGCGCTGGAGGTCAGGCCCGCGGCGTTGGTGGTTGTCTGGATCCAGCCGCCGAACACGCCCAGGCCCGTCGTGGCCAGCGTGGCGTCGTAGGCATAGGCGTAGGTGGTCGCATAGCCGTTGAAGTCGATCTGCGACACCACTCGGCCGTTCAGGTCGTAGTCGGTGCGCTCGGCCAGGGCCGTGGTGCCCAGCTGCGAGTTGGCGTGTCGGATGCGCTGGCCCAGGCCGTCATAGGTGTAGCTGTCGACGAGGCTCTGGGCCGAGCCCGACAGGCCGATGAACTGCTGGCGGTTCAGGATGCTGCCGTCGGCGAAGCGGATCTCGCTGACCCCGTACTGCGTGCCCATGAGCTGGTTCGTCAGCAGGATGCGGTCGCCGATTCCGAAGGCGATGATCAGGTTGCTGCCGCTGCCGGTGAAGTAGAGGTCGGCGGCGGTGATGCCGGGCCCCAGCTGCAGGATCGCGGTGCTGGCGCCCGAGCCCTGGTCGGCCCGGATCTCCACCGCGCCGTAGCCGGCGTTGAAGACATAGGTGTCGGCGCCGCCCCGGCCCGCGACGAAATGGGCCAGGCCGTGGGTGTCGAGGGTCTCGGCGGCGGCGGTGCCATAGATGCGCCGGTTGGCCCACGAACCGCTGGCGACCAGGTCGATCATCTGCTGGCGGTTCAGCGTCGAGCCGTCGTCGAACTCGACCAGATCGACGCCGTAGTAGGTACCGCTCAGGAACTGGTTGGTGATCTGCACCCGATCGCCGTTGGGACCGGTGATGACCAGCGCGGTGTCGGCGGCGGAGAAGATCAGGTTGGCGAGCGAGAAGCCGGGACCCATTCTCAGGACCGAACCCGGGCCGGAGGACTGCTGGATCTCGAGCGGCCCGTAGCCGGCCTCGTAGACGAAGGTGTCGGCGCCGCCGCGGCCGTTCACGTAATGGGCCAGGCCGTGGGTGTCGAAGGTCTGGGCGGCCGAAGATCCGTGGAGGTTGCGGTTGGCGGCCGAGCCCGTGATCACCCGGTCGAGGAGCTGCTGGCGGTTCAGCGTGCTGCCGTCGGCGAACTGTAGCGTTCCGACGCCGTAGTAGTCGGCGCTGGTGAACTGGTTGATGAGCCGGATCTCGTCGCCGCCGGCGGCGGTGATGGTCAGCATGCCGTTGCTGTCGGCCGAGAAGGTCAGGTTGGAGGCCGAGAACCCGGCGCCCATCAGCAGCACCGAATTGGTTCCGCCGGACTGGTTTATCTCCACGGCGCCGTAGCCGACGTTGTAGATGAAGGTGTCGGTTCCGCCGCGGCCGTTGGCGAAGCCGGCCAGGCCGTGGGTGTCGATGATCTCGTTGCCGGACGAGCCGTAGATGTTGCTGTTCGCGGCCGAGCCGCTGACCACCCGGTCGAGCATCTGCTGGCGGTTCAGCGTGGACCCGTCGGCGAACAGGATGGTTCCGACGCCGTAATAGGTCCCGCTGGTGAACTGGTTGATGAGCTGGATCCGGTCGCCCGCCGCGCCGGCGATGGTCAGGCCGCCGTTGCTGTCGGCGGTGAAGACCAGGCCGGCCAGGGTGATGCCGGCGCCCAGTTGCAGCACCGAGTTGGAGCCGTTCGACTGGTTGATCTCCAGCGCGCCATAGCCGGCGTTGTAGATGTAGGTGTCGGTTCCGCCGCCGCCGGTGATGCGGCTGTAGACGCCCGCGCTGTCCAGCGTTTCGGAGGCGGCCGTGCCCGAGAGGGTTCCGCCGCTCGGCGTGGCGGGCGTGATGGCCGCCGTGATCTGCTCGCGGCTGAGGACCGTGCCGTCGGCGAACTCGATCGAGCCGATGCCGTAGCTGGTGCTGGCGTACTGGTAGTCGACGACGATCCGGTCGCCCGCCTGGCCAGTGATGATCAGGTCGCTGCTGGTCTTGGTGAAGCGCAGGCTCGAGAGGGTGATGCCGGCGCCGAACCGCAGGACGGATGCGGTTCCGGAATATTGGGTGATGGTCAGGGCGCCGTAGCCGGCGTTGTAGAGGAAGGTGTCGGCGCCGCCGTTGCCCCGGATGTAGTGGGCCTGGCCGTGGGTGTCGAAGGTGTCGGCGCCCGAGGTGCCGTACAGATTGCGATTGGCGGCCGTGCCGCTGGTCGCGATGTCGATCATCTGCTGGCGATCGAGCGTCGTGCCGTCGGCGAACTGCAGCAGGCCGACGCCGTAGTTGGAGCCGTAGAACTGGTTGCTGATCTTGACCCGGTCGCCGTTGGCGCCGGTGATGATCAGGTTGCCGCTCGAGTCGCCGGCGAACGACAGGCCGACGATCGTGATGCCGGCCCCGAACTGCACGATGGAGTTGGAGCCGAAGATCTGGCTGATCTCCAGCGCGCCGTAGCCGGCGTTGTAGATGAAGGTGTCCTGGCCGCCGCCGCCCTGAGCGTAATAGGCCAGGCCGTGGCTGTCGAAGGTGTCGGCGCCGGACGTTCCGTAGAGGCGGGGGGTGTTGGCCGTGCCGGTGGTCGCCAGGTTGATCAGCTGCTGGCGGTTCAGCGTCGTTCCGTCGGCGAACTGGACCAGCCCTATGCCCCAGCTGGATCCGCCGAACTGGTTGTCGACCTGGATGCGTTCGCCGTTGGGGCCGGTGATGACCAGGTTGCTCAGGTAGTCGCTGGAGAACACCAGGTTGCTCAGGTCCAGGCCCGCGCCCAATTGCAGGACCGAGTCCGTTCCGTAGACCTGCTGGATCTCCAGGTCGCCGTAGCCGGCGTTGTAGACGAAGACGTCGGCGCCGCCCTCGCCTCGGATGTAGTAGGCCTCCCCGCGGCTGTCGAAGGTGTCGGCGCCCGAGGTGCCGTAGAAGGCGCGGTTGCCGGCCGAACCGGTGAACGCCAGCTGGGCGATCTGCTGGCGGTCCAGCGTGGTTCCGTCACCGAACTTGATCAGGCCGACTCCGTAGACCCGGCCGAACTGGCCGGTGACCTGGATGCGGTCGCCCGCGGCGTTGACGATGATCAGGTTGCCGCTGGAGTCGCTGGTGAGCAGCACGCTGGAGAGCGTGACGCCCGGCTCGAACTCCAGAATGCCGACAGGGGTGGTCAGGCCGGTCCAGGCGTTGATCACCACCGATCCCACGCCGGTGCGCACCAGGAAGGTGTCGGCGCCGCCATTGCCGTTGATGATCGACGGGCCGCGGATGTCGAAGGTTTCCGCGCCTGTGGCGCCGTTGAAGGTCAGGGGCGTGGAGGTCGAGGCGTGCGCCAGGCTTACCAGGCGTCCCATGCCGTCATAGGTGCGCGTCTCCACCGCGCCGATCTCGTTGATGCTGGTCCGGGCGTCGCGGAAGACGTCGTAGCCGGTCTGGACCACGCCGCCGTCGGCGTGCCGCTCGGAGATCGCCAGCGCCTGGTCGTCGCCGTAGCCGCTGCCGGCGAGGAGTTGCCTTGTGGTGAGGGCGCCG
>NZ_JBAKFV010000015.1:0-154150 GCF_036889365.1 Caulobacter sp. CCNWLW153 | reverse complement strand
CCCCCCCCCCCCCCCCCCCCCCCCCCCCCCCCCCCCCCCCCCCCCCCCCCCCCCCCCCCCCCCCCCCCCCCCCCCCGTTTTCAGCTTTCGAGGCGCTGGCCGTCTCGGCGGTCACTCCCCCCTCCGTCGGCTGCGCCGACACCTCCCCCACGGGGGGAGGATCCATCAGAGCCACACCCCCCTCCGGCCCTCCGGGCCACCTCCCCCAGAGGGGGAGGATCTTCAGGAAGGAACGCCCATGCCGCTCTACGCCATCGTCTGCAAGGACAAGCCCGGCGCCCTCGAAACCCGCCTGGCCGTGCGCCCCAAGCACCTGGAGTACCTGGCCCAGTCGGCCAACCTGAAGCTGGCCGGCGCCCTGCTGGACGACGCCGGCAACCCGATCGGCTCGATCCTGGTGGTCGAGGCCGACGACAAGTCGGTCGCCCAGGCCCAGGCCGACAACGACCCCTACACCGCCGCCGGCGTCTTCGAGAGCGTCGAGATCAATCCCTGGCGCCTGGCCGTCGGTTCGGTCTGACGCTCCTGATGGACGACAATCCCGCCCGCCCCGCGCCCGGCCAGGCGATCTGCGCCCTGGCCGACATCCCCGAGCCGGGCGCGGCGGGTTTCCGTTACCGTGAAGGGCAGGCGATGTTCGCAGGCTTCGTCGTCCGCAAGGACGGCGGGGTGTTCGGCTATGTCGACAGCTGCCCCCACGCCGGCTGGCCGCTGGCCGGGATCAACGGCCGCTTTCTCACCCGCGAGAACGACCTGATCCTGTGCGCCGGCCACGCGGCCCTGTTTCGCATCGCCGACGGCGCCTGCGTGGCGGGGCCGTGCGGCGGCAAGTTCCTGACCGTCTGGCCGATCCGGGTCGAGGACGGTCAGGTCCTGGCGGCCTGACCCTTCCTTAACCGATGGTCGGCTAACCTCTCTCGACCTTGAGAGGAGCCAGGCATGGCCGACGGATCGACTCCCGCCCCCACTGGCGCCCCCACCGGCGCTTTCGACGCCGAACTGACCGACGCCGTCGACGCCCGCGGCGCCGGCGCCAAGCTGCGCTCGCTGGGCAAGATCAATCCGCGCCTGGCCCCGCAGCTGGCCCGGACCATGCTGGGCAAGGCCCGCGACAACGACAGCGCCGCGGCCTTCGCCGCCGACTGCGAGACCAAGGGCTTCGAGTTCACCTCGGCCTGGGCCGCCAACAACATCCCGTTCGTGGCCCCGCTGCTGCGCGACTTCATGGCCAGGCGCCCGGCGGGCGGGCCCAAGGTCCGCTACATGGAGATCGGCGCCTACGAGGGGCGCAACCTGGCCTTCATGGACTGGATGTTTCCCGAGCGCCTCGACGTGACGGTGATCGACCCGTGGTTCGACGAAGGCCTGAACCCGGAAGAGAAGTACCTGGCGGTCGAGCCGCGCTTCCACCGCAACATGGCCCGCACCACCTTCGGTCAGGTCGACACCCACAAGGGCTTTTCGACCTACGAGCTGCCCAAGATGCTGGAGTCCGGCCGCAAGTTCGACCTGATCTATGTCGACGGCAGCCATACCGCCCTGGCGGTGATGATCGACCTGTGCTGCTGCGCCAGCCTGCTGGAGGTGGGCGGCATGATGGTGCTCGACGACTACTGGCACGACATCAGCGAGATCGGCGGCCCGGGCGTGAAGCAGGCGGTGGATCATTTCCACGCCGCCTTCGGCCGCTATTTCGAGGTCGCGGCGGTCTATCGCCAGGTGGCCCTGGTCAAGACCGCCGAGATCCCGCGCTAGGCGCTGGGCGGCACTCAGTAGTTCTGGCCGTTTTCCTCCGAGCCTCCCCGCGAAGGCGGGGATCCAAGCTGCGTTTCGGGAGAAGGCGCGGCCGTGAGCGATCCGCGGGCTCTGCTTGGGTCCCCGCCTTCGCGGGGAAAAACGGGTTTAAGGATGACTGCTTCGTACCGGGGATCGGGCCAGCCCCGGGGTCGATCAACCGCGCGGGGCCTGATATGGGCTGCGCACGGAGTTTCTGACCACATGACCGATACGATTTCCGACGCCGTGGCCGTGGGCCGCCGGGTGCTGAGCATCGAGGCCCAGGCCCTCTCGCAGATGGCCGACGGCCTGGGCGAGGCCTTCACCCGCGCCGTCCAGGTGATGCACGACGCCAAGGGCCGCATCGTCTGCACCGGCATGGGCAAGTCGGGCCACGTGGCGCGCAAGATCGCCGCCACCCTGGCCTCGACCGGCAGCCAGGCGATGTTCGTCCACCCGGCCGAGGCCAGCCACGGCGACCTCGGCATGATCGGTCCCGACGACGTGGTGCTGGCCCTGTCGAAGTCGGGCGAGGCGCGCGAACTGGCCGACACCCTGGCCTACTGCAAGCGTTTTTCGATCCCGCTGATCGCCGTCACCGCCGTCGCCACCAGCCAGCTGGGCCAGGCCGGCGACGTGCTGCTGCTGCTGCCCGACGCGCCGGAGGCCACGGCGGAAGTCAACGCCCCGACCACCTCGACCACCCTGCAGATCGCGCTAGGCGATGCGTTGGCCGTGGCGCTGCTGGAGAGCCGGGGCTTCACCGCCAGCGACTTCCGTGTCTTCCACCCCGGCGGCAAGCTGGGCGCGATGCTGCGCACCGTGGCCGACCTGATGCATGGCGAGGGCGAGCTGCCGCTGATCGGGGAGGGCGCGCCGATGAGCGAGGCCCTGCTGGTCATGAGCCAGAAGCGCTTCGGCGCGGTCGGCGTGGTCGACGCGGCCGGCGCCCTGGTCGGCCTGATCACCGACGGCGACCTTCGCCGCCACATGGACGGCCTGATGACCCACGCCGCCGGCGAGGTGATGACCAAGGGTCCGCTGGTCATCGGCCCCCACGCCCTGGCCGCCGAGGCCCTGAAGGTGATGAACGAGCGCCGGATCACCGTGCTGTTCGTCGTCGAGTCCGGCAAGCCGGTGGGCGTGCTGCACGTCCACGACCTGCTGCGGGCGGGGGTTATCTAGGAAAGCCCTCTCTCTGCGAGAGAGGGAGGGGCCCACGCCGACGGCGTGGGAGGGTGAGAGGTTACACGCTCGCCGGATGGAGCGCGGACTTACCCAAACCCGCTTCCCTAGGCCTTGTGCCTAGGGCCCAGGCTTCAGCCGCCCAGATCGTTCAGGGCTGGGCGGCCACACCGGCGGCGTCCCGTCCGAAAACGCCCAGCCTGGCCCAACCATGGCTCCTCGCCACAGGGGCGAGGAAGGCGGAAGCTCTATAGGCGAAAACAATCGCCCTTCACCGGTCGACGGTGAAACCTCTCACCCTCCCACCGCTGCGCGGCGGGCCCCTCCCTCTCTCAAAAAGAGAGGGATTTGGCGCTACGGCCGCTCTTCCGCGCCAAACGCCGCCAGGTCCTTGATCAGCGAGACGACCGCCTGCTCGACCAGCTCGCCGCCCTTCTCGGGCGTGGCCAGGGCCGGGTCCGAGCCCATGCGGCCGTCGGCGTAGCGGGCGCGGAAGTCCAGGGCCTCGCGGATCGGGCCGGTGGGAGCGATCTTGGGCTCGTACTCGGCCGTCTTGATGCTGTCCGGATAACCCCACTGGGTCACGGCGATCTCGGACGGGGTGGCGTGGCTGCCGTGGCCGACCGGGAATTGGCGCATGGCCAGAGCGTTGACGCCGTCGAGGTCCCACCAGTTCTTCAGCTTCATGGCGAAGGGGCAGCGCTCCTTGCGGAAGCTGTATTCGGCGTAGATCTCCGAGAACGCCGCCTCGATGGTGGCGACGTTGCCGCCGTGGCCGTTGAGGAAATAGATCTTCTCGAACCCGTGGGCGCCCAGCGAGCGGGTCCAGTCGCCGATGGCGGCCATGAAGGTCGACGGGCGCAGGAAGATGGTGCCCGGGAAGGCCAGGTGGTGCTGGGCCATGCCGACATTGAAGGTCGGCGCCACCAGCACCTCGTCCGAGCGCTTGCTGGCCTCGTGGGCGATGATCTCCGGGCACAGCCAGTCGGTGCCCAGCAGGCCCGTGGGGCCGTGCTGCTCGTTGGAGCCGATCGGCACGATCACCGTCTTCGAACGCTGGAGGAAGGCTTCGATCTCTGGCCAGGTCGAGAGGGCGAGCAGCATGGCGGGGTACTCCGAAAGACGTCGGCGGCCGGCGTTGCGACCGGCTTTTCCAGCGCTTTACGCCCGAAGTCGGGCTTCGCCGACCCCCAATCTGCCCGAACGGCGTGCGGCCGGGCGACGGCGCACTCGACCTGCGCGTGCTTGCCCCGGGACGCCTACCGCGCGCAAGGTGCCTTCCTGGCGTCATCGACGGGCGCCGGGGAGGAGGCCGCTGATGGCTCAAGCCCACGCCCGGGACGTGCTGGCCGTGCTCGACGGCGCGGGGCCCGCCCTGTCGCCGGTGGCGGCCTCGTGGCGGCGCAGCCTCGTCCTGCACGGCCTGGACCCCGAAAACCGCAAGGCCCCCGACACCCTCACCGAACGCGAGCTTTCGCAGGTCCAGGAGCGCATGGGCGCCCTGCGCGCGGCGGCGTCCGACACGCTGGACGCCCTGTTCCAGGCGGTGGGGGCGCAGGGGTCCTGCGTGCTGCTGACCGACAGCGCCGGCGTCCCTGTCGACCGCCGGGGCGCGGCGGCCGACGATCCGGTGTTCCACCGCTGGGGCCTGTGGACCGGGGCTGTGTGGAGCGAGGCGCGCGAGGGCACCAACGGCATCGGCACCTGCATCGCCGAGCAGCGCACCCTGACCATCCATCGCGACCAGCACTTCCACACCCGCAACATCGGCCTTAGCTGCACCGTCGCGCCGCTGTTCGACCCGCAGGGGCGGCTGGCCGGCGCGCTGGACGTCTCGTCCTGCCGGCCGGGTCTGGACGGCATGACCGGGCTGATGGAGGCGGTGGTCAACGACGCGGCGCGTCGTATCGAGTCCAAGGCCTTCCGCGAGGCCTTCCCCGGCGCGCGCATCGTGCTGCTGGCCGACGGCCGCGCCGACCGCGCCTCGACCCCGATGCTGGCCGTCGACGCCGACGACGTGGTCATCGGCGCCACCCGCGCCGCCCGCCAGGCCCTGGACCTGACCGACGACAAGCTGCGGCGGGGGATGCCCTCGCCCGACCGCGGCGCCGACCTGGAAGACGCCGAACGCGCCGCCGTGCGCCGGGCGCTGGGCGCGGCCGGGGGCAACGTGTCCGCGGCGGCCAGCGCGCTGGGGGTGAGCCGGGCGACGCTGCATCGGAAGATCAACCGCCTGGGGCTGGGGCGCTCCTGAAACCCTCTCTCTTTGAGAGAGGGAGGGGCCCGCCGCGAAGCGGTGGGAGGGTGAGTGGTTACACCCTTTCCGGAAAGACCACGGCCCCGCGCTTCAACCTGACACGCTGAAACCCCTCACCCTCCCAGGCTTCGCCTGGGCCCCTCCCTCTCCCTCTGGGAGAGGGTCCCTAAGAGGCCGCCCCATCTGTCGCAAACCTGAGACACCCCGCGCCCGTCTCCGCCGCGCCCCCGCGCCACATCAAGAATCCGGGCGCAACCTCCTCCCCATGACGCCGAACACGGCGCGACGGAGGAAGCCATGACCAAGCCCGCGTTCATCGACTCGCTATCCCGCCCGCCGTTCAAGGCGCGCTACGACAACTTCATCGGCGGCCAGTGGGTCGCCCCGGCCGACGGCCGCTATTTCGACAACGCCTCGCCGATCACCGGCCGCAAGGTCTGCGAGATCGCCCGCTCGCAGGCGGTCGACGTCGAGCGCGCCCTGGACGCCGCCCACGCCGCCAAGGACGCCTGGGGCAGGACGAGCGTCGCCGAGCGTTCGCGGATCCTGCTGAAGATCGCCGACCGCATGGAGGAGAACCTCGCCGTCCTGGCCAACGCCGAGACCTGGGACAACGGCAAGCCGATCCGCGAGACCACGGCCGCAGACCTGCCGCTGGCCATCGACCACTTCCGCTACTTCGCCGGCTGCCTGCGCAGCCAGGAAGGCTCGATCTCCGAGATCGACCACGACACCATCGCCTACCACTTCCACGAGCCGCTGGGCGTGGTCGGCCAGATCATCCCGTGGAACTTCCCGCTGCTGATGGCCTGCTGGAAGCTGGCCCCGGCCATCGCGGCCGGCAACTGCGTGGTGCTGAAACCCGCCGAGCAGACCCCGGCCTCGATCATGGTGCTGTTCGAGCTGATCGGCGACCTGCTGCCGCCCGGCGTGGTCAATGTCGTCAACGGCTTTGGCCTGGAGGCCGGCAAGCCGCTGGCGTCGAGCCCGCGCATCGCCAAGATCGCCTTCACCGGCGAGACGTCCACCGGGCGCCTCATCATGCAGTACGCCAGCCAGAACCTGATCCCGGTGACGCTGGAGCTGGGCGGCAAGTCGCCCAACATCTTCTTCGCCGACGTGGCGGCGCAGGACGACGACTTCCTCGACAAGGCGCTCGAGGGCTTTGCGATGTTCGCCCTGAACCAGGGCGAGGTCTGCACCTGCCCCAGCCGCGCCCTGGTGCAGAAGTCGATCTACGACCGGTTCATGGAGAAGGCCCTCAAGCGCGTGCAGGCGGTGGTGCAGGGCAATCCGCTGGACCCCTCGACCATGATCGGCGCCCAGGCCTCCGAGGAGCAGCTGAACAAGATCCTCGGCTACATGGACGTGGGCCGCAACGAAGGCGCCCGGCTGCTGACCGGCGGCTCGCGCACCGTGCTGCCGGGCCAGCTGGCCGACGGCTTCTATGTCGAGCCGACGGTGTTCGAGGGCCACAACAAGATGCGGATCTTCCAGGAGGAAATCTTCGGCCCCGTCCTGGCCGTGACCACCTTCGAGACGGAAGAGGAGGCGCTGGAGATCGCCAACGACACCGCTTTTGGCCTCGGCGCCGGGGTGTGGACCCGCGATGGCTCGCGCGCCTACCGCTTCGGGCGCGGCATCCAGGCCGGCCGGGTGTGGACCAATTGCTACCACGCCTATCCCGCCCACGCCGCCTTCGGCGGCTACAAGCAGTCGGGCGTGGGCCGCGAGACCCACAAGATGATGCTCGACCACTACCAGCAGACCAAGAACCTGCTGGTCAGCTACAGCGCCAAGGCGCTGGGTTTCTTCTAGGCGGGCGCTACCTAGCTCCCGTCATTCCCGCCCTCGTGGCGGGAACCCCTCTATCCGCCGCAGGTGCAGAAGGGGCGGCGCGCCGAGCGCGCCGCTTGCTCCCCCCGTGCGGGCTGAACCAGGGTTTCCCGCCACGAGGGCGGGAATGACGGGCTGATAGGGTGGGCTCTAGCGGCCTCAAAACCGACAAATCGAACAAGACCAGAATTCTGCCGCACGAAACAGAATTGGTCTTCTTGCGCGGGAGGCGGCGCTTCGCATACTCCCGCTCGCAAGACGACGACTGACGCAGCGGCAACATCGCTGGCGACGACAAGATCGACTGAAGAGACGTTAGGGAGACGCGTGGTGAGCGACGGACAGCTGTTTCCGGTTCCGGAAGACTGGGCGGGCAAGGCCCATATCGACGCCGCCGCCTATGAGGCCGCCGTGGCCCGGGTCGAGAGCGATCCCGAAGGCTACTGGCGCGATCTCGCCGCCCGTCTCGACTGGATCAAGGCGCCGACCAGGATCAAGGACGTCTCCTACGCCAAGGACGACTTCCGCATCCGCTGGTACGAGGACGGGGTGCTGAACGTCAGCGCCAACTGCATCGACCGCCATCTGCCGCATCGCAAGGACGACGTCGCCCTGATCTTCGAGGGCGACGAGCCGGGCGTCTCCGACAAGATCACCTACGGCCAGCTGCACGACCAGGTCTGCCGCATGGCCAATGTGCTGAAAGACCTGGGCGCCAGGAAGGGCGACCGGATCACCATCTACCTGCCGATGGTTCCGGTGGCGGCCGTCGCCATGCTGGCCTGCGCCCGCATCGGCGCCATCCACTCCGTCGTGTTCGGCGGCTTCTCGCCCGACAGCATCGCCGGCCGCATCCAGGACTGCGACTCGCGCCTGGTGATCACCGCAGACCAGGGCTGTCGCGGCGGCAAGAAGGTGCCGCTGAAGGCCAATATCGACGAGGCCTTGCTGCAATGCCCGCAGGTCGAGAAGGTGCTGATGGTCCGCTGGACCGGCGCCGACGTGCCGGTGGTCGAAGGCCGCGACGTGATCTGGAACGACGTCAGGGAGGCCGCCTCGCCTGTTTGCGAACCCGAGCCGATGAACGCCGAGGACCCGCTGTTCATCCTCTACACCTCGGGCTCGACGGGTAAGCCCAAGGGCGTGCTGCACACCACCGGCGGCTACCTGGCCTGGGCCAGCTGGACCTTCGAGTCGGTCTTCGACTATCGCCCCGGCGAGATCTTCTGGTGCACGGCCGACGTGGGCTGGGTCACCGGCCACTCCTACGTGGTCTACGGCCCGCTGGCCAACGGCGGGACCAGCCTGATCTTCGAGGGCGTGCCCAACTATCCGACCCCGTCGCGCTTCTGGGAGGTGGTCGACAAGCACAAGGTAGAGATCTTCTACACCGCGCCCACGGCCCTGCGCGCCCTGATGCGCGAGGGCGACGAGCACGTTCTCAAGAACGACCTGTCGTCGCTGCGCCTGCTGGGCAGCGTCGGCGAACCGATCAATCCGGAAGCCTGGCTCTGGTATCACCGCGTGGTCGGCAAGGACCGCCTGCCGATCGTCGACACCTGGTGGCAGACCGAGACGGGCGGGATCCTCGTTTCGCCCCTGCCGGGCGCCACGGCCCTGAAGCCGGGCTCGGCCACCAAGCCGCTGCCGGGCGTGAAGCTGCAACTGGTCGACGCCGAGGGCGCGGTTCTGGAGGGGGCGACCGAGGGCAATCTCGTCATCACCGACAGCTGGCCGGGCCAGATGCGCACGGTCTATGGCGATCACCAGCGCTTCTTCGAGACCTATTTCTCGACCTATCCCGGCAAGTACTTCACCGGCGACGGCTGCAAGCGCGACGCCGACGGCTACTACTGGATCACCGGCCGGGTCGACGACGTCATCAACGTCTCGGGCCACCGCCTGGGCACCGCCGAGATCGAGAGCGCCCTGGTCGCCCATGAGGCCGTCGCCGAGGCCGCGGTGGTCGGCTATCCGCACGACATCAAGGGCCAGGGCGTCTACGCCTACGTCACCCTGAAGGCCGACGCGACGCCAACGGAGGAACTGCGCAAGCAGCTGGTCCTCTGGGTCCGCCACGAGATCGGCCCCTTCGCCGCGCCCGACGTCCTGCAATGGGCCCCCGGCCTGCCCAAGACCCGCTCGGGCAAGATCATGCGCCGCATCCTGCGCAAGATCGCCGAGAACGCCGTGGATTCGCTGGGCGACACCTCGACCCTCGCCGACCCCTCGGTGGTGGATGACCTGGTCAGGAACCGGGCGGGCGCGAAGGCGGCGTAATCCCCAAGCCCGTCATCCCGGGCGAAGGACCGCGTAGCGGGCCGTAGACCCGGGACCCAGGGGCCGGCGCAGTGCGGCTGTCTCTGCGAAGGGGCAGTCTGAATGCCGCGCCCAGTCCCCTGGGTCCCGGCTCTGCGCTGCGCTCTGGCCGGGATGACGAGGGAGGGGGTGTGGAACTTGTCCACAGCCGGTCGCTGGTCTATATTCAAAACGCCGCCAAAGTGGCGGCGTTTGGTTGGGATCGCATGGCCCCGGTCTTGAAAATCCAGGAACTGCTCGGCGGCGAGGCGGTTACCGGCCCGCTCATGACGGAGTTCGACGTCGTCCGGCTGGTCCGTAAGGGCCTGTCGGTGGCGGCGGTCGACGGCTTCCTGGCGGCCACGCACCAACCGTTCTCGGCGATCGAGCCCTATGTGATGCCCCGGCGCACCTTCAACCGTCGCCGCGAGGCCGACCAGCCGCTGGATCCGGCCGAGTCCGACCGCATGGTGCGGATCGCCCGCATGGTGGCGGCCGCCGAGGACGTGCTGGGCGACCAGGAGCGGGCCTGGCGCTGGCTGGAGCGGCCCAATCGCACGCTGGAAGGCCAGACGCCGATCTCGATGGCCGACACCGACCTGGGCGCCCAGGGCGTCGAGCGGCTGCTCGGCCAGATCGCGCACGGCCTGGCGGCTTGATCGTCCACCGCATAGCCAAGGCCGCCCATGTCGGCCTGGATGGGGAGGGGGCTCGGCTCTACGGCGGTCGCTGGAACTCGCCCGGACGGCCGATGCTCTACGCCGCCGCCAGCCCGAGCCTCGCTGTGTTGGAGGTGCTGGTGCATCTGGACCTGCCGCCCGACCTGCTGCCGCTGGACTATCGCCTGCTTTGGATCCACGTGCCGGACGATGCGCCGAGCTTGGCGCTCGAAGCCGTCCCGCGAGACAGCGTGGCGATCGGCGACGCCTTCCTGATCGCGGGCGAGGCCCTGTGCCTGCGCGTGCCCAGCCAGGTCGTGCCGCAGGAGATCAACACCCTCATCAATCCACGCCATCCGGCCTTCGCCGGTGTGCGGGTCGAACGCGAAGAGCCGTTTCGGTTCGATCCCCGCCTGTTCTGACGGCCCGCCGCCTGCTGTGACCCCCACGCCCTAGCCTCATCCCGCGCCAGGGTTTATACGCGCGGCCATGTTTGAAGGCCTCTCCCCCCTCGCCCGTGAAGCCCGCTCCTGGCCGTTCGAGCAGGCGCGCGCCACCATCGCCCGCGTCCTGCGCGTGCGCCTCCCCGACCGCGCCGACCAGGAGGCCGCCAAGGCCCTGATCGACGCCGGCAAGGCCGACGAGGCGGTGAAAGCCTATCCGGCCCTGTCCAAGGCCGTGATCTTCGAGACCGGCTATGGTCCGTCGGGCCTGCCGCACCTGGGCACCTTCGGCGAGGTGGCGCGCACGACCATGGTGCGCCAGGCCTTCCGCGCGCTGGTCGACGACCACATCCCCACGCGCCTGATCGCCTTCAGCGACGACATGGACGGCCTGCGCAAGGTGCCGGACAACATCGAGAACAAGCAGCCGCTGATCGAGGACCTGGGCAAGCCGCTGACCGTCGTCCGCGACCCCTTCGGCACCCACGACAGCTTCGGCGCCCACAACAACGCCCGCCTGCGCGCCTTCCTCGACGGCTTCGGCTTCGAGTACGAGTTCGTCTCGTCGACCGAATGCTACAAGGGCGGCCTGTTCGACGAGGCCCTGCTGACGGCGCTCGCCCGCTTCGACGCCATCCAGAAGGTCATGCTGCCGACCCTGGGCGAGGAGCGCCGGGCCACCTATTCGCCGTTCCTTCCCGTGAGCCCGACCACCGGCAAGGTGCTGCAGGTCCCGACCCTGGAGCGCAACGTCGAGAAGGGCACGATCGTCTTCGAGGACGAGGACGGCAGCAAGGTCGAGGTCCCGGTCACCGGCGGCCACGTGAAGATGCAGTGGAAGCCCGACTGGGCCATGCGCTGGACCGCCCTGGGCGTCGACTACGAGATGAGCGGCAAGGACCTGATCGACTCGGTCAAGGCCTCCAGCGCCATCTGCAAGGCCCTGGGCGGGGTTCCGCCGGAAGGCTTCAACTACGAGCTCTTCCTGGACGAGAACAACCAGAAGATCTCCAAGTCCAAGGGCAACGGCCTCTCCATGGAGGACTGGCTGCGCTACGGCGCGCCGGAGAGCCTGTCGTACTACATGTTCCAGAGCCCCAAGTCGGCCAAGAAGCTGTATTTCGACGTCATCCCCAAGGCGACGGACGAGTACCTGCAGCAGCTGGACGCCTTCGGCCGCCAGGAGCCGGCCAAGCAGCTGGACAACCCGGTCTGGCACATCCACGCCGGCAAGCCGCCGGAGCAGGGCTCGCCGGTGTCGTTCAGCCTGATGCTGAACCTGGTGTCGGCCGCCGACGCCTCGACCAAGGAGATCCTCTGGGGCTTCCTGTCGCGCTACATCCCGGGCGCGTCGGCCGAGACCCAGCCGCTGCTCGACCGCCTGGCCGGCTACGCGATCAACTACTACGAGGACTTCGTGAAGCCCACGAAGACCTTCCGCGCCCCCACCGACGTGGAGCGCGCCGCGATCCTCGACCTGCTGGCCAAGCTGAAGGCCATGCCGGCCGGAACCCAGGACGCCGAGCTGATCCAGAACGAGGTGTTCGAGGTCGGCAAGGCCCACGGCTTCGACCCGCTGCGCGCCTGGTTCCAGGCCCTCTACGAAGTGCTGCTGGGCCAGAGCCAGGGCCCGCGCTTCGGCTCCTTCGCGGCGATCTTTGGCATCGACCGCACGATCGCCCTCATCGAGGAGAAGCTGGGCTGAGATAAACCCTCTCCCTGTGGGAGAGGTGTCCGCGGAGCGGACGGAGAGGGGTGTATCTCGGCAGCTGGTTGACGTCAGCGAAAGCTGAAAACGGCCCCCCTCCGGCCCTCCGGGCCACCTCCCCCAGAGGGGGAGGATCTAAGCGGCCTGCGACACCGTGCCTCGTTTCATGAACGGAATCTGAATTTCGAATTAAGGGTTTGTGCGAACTTCGGAGTCTAGCCTGGGAACCATCAGAACCAGGAATAGTCCGATGGCTTCCTTCACCCTTCGCCCGCACGACCGTTCGGAATTCGACTCCCTGATCGGCGGCATCGCTTCGCAGTTCCCCGGCGCCCGCATCGAGGCCGCCCACAACGACACCTGGGCCTCCTACCGGGTCGACGTGTCGTGCGAGGATCCCCGCGCCGCCGCCCTGCGCGACTGGCTCAACGGCCACCACGCCGACTGCCCGCGCACCTGAGGCGAGCGTTCCCCGATAAGTGCGAAGCGGTTATCGGATGAAGAAGTGCTCGAAAGAAAGGCCGGGTCAGGCCGTTACTGGCTGACCCACTGCACGCAGGCGACCCAGGCCACCGCCATGCGGTCGAGCGTCCGGTCGTCGCCGTCGCGCAGCACCGAGGTCAGCTCGATCGTCCGGGCCGTCAGCCGGCCCAGTTCCCTGATCAGCACCTCGCCGTTCGTGGTCATCACCACCACCCGGTCGCCGCGCCGGGGCTCGGCCGTGGCCGAGACCAGAAGCCGGTCGCCGTCGCGATAGACCGGCGCCAGGGCGTCGCCCTCGACCTCCAGGGCGTAGAGCCCGTCCTCCCGCGGCCCCGGAAGCTCCATCTCCTCCCAGCCCGCCCCGCGCGGCGCGCCGGCCTCGTCGAACAGGCCCGGCGCGGCGCGGGCCTGGCCGATCAGCGGAATGCCCGCCCGCTTGCCCTGGGCGCTTTCGGTCAGGGCCGCGAACTCCGAAAAGCCCACGCCCGTGGCTTCCAGCACCTTGGCCAGGCTCTCGGTCGAGGGCCAGCGGGGGCGCGTGTCGACGTCGCCGCGCTTGGAACGGTTGAAGGCGGTGGGGTCCAGGCCGGCCAGCTTGGCCATGGCCGAGGGGCTCATGTCGAAGCGCTTGGCCAGGGCGTCGATCGCGGTCCACAGTTCGGCGTGCGAGAGCATCGGGTCCTCCACACGTCCAAGTGACGGGACCGCAAGGAAATTAAGCCCCCGCCATAGGAATGTAAACCTATGCCCCAAGGTCAAGGTTGACGTTTACGTAAGCGTTGACGTTCCGCAAGGTCCGGTCTAGCGTGAACGGCGATAACCAATGACCCGGCCGGGAAGGCCGGCCGCACCCTGGGAGGGTACCGATGGCAGCCGATCTTCGACGTCCCGAGCGCACGTTCTCGATCCGTCAGCTGTGCAACGAATTCAAAGCCACGCCCCGGGCGCTGCGCTTCTACGAGGACAAGGGCCTGCTGACGCCGGCGCGCGAAGGCCTCAACCGCGTCTATTCCCACAAGGACCGCGTCCGCCTGCAGCTGATCCTGCGCGGCAAGCGCGTGGGCCTGTCGCTGTCGGAAATCCGCGAACTGCTCGACCTCTATGACGAGAACGACGACGGCGCGGCCCAGATGGCCCGGTCGCTGAAGAAGTTCCGCGAGCGCGCTTCGGCCCTCGAGCAGCAGCGCGAGGACATCGACGGCGCCCTGATCGAGCTGCGCGAGGCCTGCGACCGCCTGGAGAAGCGCCTGGCCGAGATCCGTCCCGACCTGCTGCCGCGCTCGGCCGACTACGAGCAGCTGCTGCGCGCCCGCCTCGACGGCGCCGAAATGGCGCTCGGCAAGTAAGGCCAGAAACACTCAAGGCCGCGCCCGTTTCCGCCAAGACCGGCGGGGCGGGCGGGCCTTGGTTCCACCTCCCCGATCCGACCCATCAGGACTGCTTTAAATGACCTATCAGCCGCCCGTTCGCGATCACATGTTCCTGCTGCGCGACGTGCTCAACATCGAGCAGTACGGCGCCCTGCCGGCCTTCGCCGACGCCTCGATCGACGTCGTCGAGCAGATCGTCGAGGGCGCGGCCCAGTTCACCGGCGAGGTCCTGGCCCCGCTGAACAGCATCGGCGACAAGACCGGCTGCAAGCTGGACCCGGTCACCAACACCGTCACCACCCCGCCGGGCTTCAAGGAGGCCTACAAGGCCCTGTGCGAAGGCGGCTGGACGGGCCTCGGCTCGGATCCGACCTATGGCGGCCAGGGCCTGCCGCACGTCGTGAACCTGTCGTTCTCGGAAATGTCGAGCAGCGCCAACATGGCCTTCTCGATGTATCCGGGCCTGGCCCACGGCGCCTATTCGGCCATCCACACCGGCGGCACCGACGCGCAGAAAGAGACCTACCTGCCCAAGATGATCACGGGCGAGTGGACCGGCACCATGAACCTGACCGAGCCGCACTGCGGCACGGACCTCGGTTTGCTGCGCACCAAGGCCGTCCCGCAGGCGGACGGCAGCTACAAGATCACCGGCCAGAAGATCTGGATCAGCGCCGGCGAGCACGACATGTCGGACAACATCGTCCACCTGGTGCTGGCCCGCATCGAGGGCGCCCCGGCCGGCGTGAAGGGCATCAGCCTGTTCATCGTGCCGAAGTTCTTCCCGAACGCCGACGGCAGCGTCGGCGCGCGCAACGAGGGCGCCAAGTGCGTGGGCCTCGAAGAGAAGATGGGCATCCACGGCAACGCCACCTGCGTCATGCAGTACGACGACGCCGAGGGCTACCTGATCGGTGAAGAGAACAGCGGCCTGAAGCTGATGTTCGTGATGATGAACGAGGCCCGCCTGGGCGTCGGCCTGCAAGGCGTGGCCCAGGCCGAAGCGGCCAACCAGGCCGCTGTCGCCTTCGCCAAGGACCGCCTGCAGGGCCGCTCGCTGACGGGCCCGAAGAACGCCGACGGCCCGGCCGATCCGATCATCGTCCACCCCGACGTGCGTCGCCTGCTGCTGGAGAACAAGGCCATCATCGAAGGCGGCCGCGCCTTCCTGTTCTGGACCGCCCTGCACGGCGACCTGGCCCACGCCCACCCGGATGAAGCGGTGCGCACCAAGGCCGAGGACTACATGGGCCTGCTGACGCCGGTGCTGAAGGGCTACCTGACCGACCGCGGCTTCCAGGTCTGCTCGAACGCGGTGCAGGTGCACGGCGGCTCGGGCTTTACCGAGCACTTCCCGGTCAGCCAGTACCTGCGCGACTGCCGCATCGCCCTGATCTATGAAGGCACCAACGGCGTGCAGGCCCTCGACCTGGTCGGCCGCAAGCTGGCGGCCAAGGGCGGCCGCGGCGTGATGACCTTCTTCCAGGAAATCGACCAGTTCGTCGGCGAGAACGACGGCGACGCCGAGCTGAAGCCGTTCATCGACGCCCTGGCGGCGACCAAGGCCCAGCTGCAGGACGGCACCATGTGGCTGATGCAGAACGGCCTGCAGAACCCCGACAACGCGGGCGCGGCCTCGACCGACTACATGCACCTCTTCGGCCTGACCGGCCTAGCCTACATGTGGGCCCTGATGGTCAAGTCGGCCAACGCCAAGATCGCCGAAGGCTCCACCGACCCGTTCTTCACGACCAAGGTGGCGACCGCGCGATATTTCATCGAGCGGGTCTTGCCTGACGCAGGGGCGCATCTGGCCAAACTGAAGACCGGCTCGGCGACCCTGATGGCGCTGCCCGCGGAGGCTTTCTGATCATGAGCGTGCTCGACGTCGCAAAACCCGCCTTCATGGCCGAAGAAGACATCGCGATCTTCGAGGACGCGGTGGGCAAGTTCTTCGACGAGCACGCGCCTGAAAACGTCGTGGCGACCTGGCGCAAGAACCACTGCGTCGATCGTTCGATGTGGAACAAGGCGGGGGAGGCCGGTCTGCTCGGCCTCTCCACGCCTGAGGAATACGGCGGCTCCGGCGGCGACTATCGCCACGAGGTCGTGCTGATGGAACAGCTGGGCAAGAAGGGCGTCGACGGCTTCGGCGCCAGCCTGCACAACGCCATCGTCATGCCGTACATCTTCCACTACGGCACCGAGGAGCAGAAGCAGCGGTGGCTGCCGCGCCTGTCGACCGGCGAGCTGGTCGGCGCGATCGCCATGACCGAGCCGGGCGCCGGCTCCGACCTGCAAGGCGTCAAGACGTCGGCCAAGAAGGTCGGCAACCAGTACGTCGTCAACGGCTCCAAGACCTTCATCACCAACGGCCAGACGGCCAATCTGATCATCGTGGTGGCCAAGACCGATCCGGCCGGCGGCGCCCGCGGCACCAGCCTGGTGGTCGTCGAGACCGACGGGGCCGAAGGCTTCGAGCGCGGCCGCAACCTCGACAAGCTGGGCCACGAGGCCCAGGACACCTCGGAGCTGTTCTTCAACGACGTGAAGATCCCGACCGAGAACCTGCTCGGGACCGAGGAGGGCCAGGGCTTCTTCCAGCTGATGGCCCAGCTGCCGCAGGAGCGGCTGAACATCGCCGTGCAGGGCATGGCCACCATCGAGCGGGCGCTGGAGCTGACCATCGCCTACGTCAAGGAACGCCAGGCGTTCGGCAAGCCGATCATCGCCTTCCAGAACACCCAGTTCGTGCTGGCCGAGTGCAAGACCGAGGCGACCGTCGCCAAGGTGTTCGTCAACCACTGCATCGAGCGCCACCTGAAGGGCGACCTCGACGCCTCGACGGCCTCGATGGCCAAGTACTGGGTGACGGACCTGGAGAACAAGATCGTCGACCGCTGCCTGCAGCTGTTCGGCGGCTACGGCTTCATGAATGAGTACCCGATCGCCCGGATGTACAAGGACAGCCGCGTCCAGCGCATCTACGGCGGCACCAACGAGATCATGAAGCTGCTGATCGCGAGGACGCTCTGATGATGTTCGCCGACGCTCCGCCCCCGCCGCCCAACGATACGGCCCGCTCGGCCGTGGTCTGCGTCAAGGCCGAGGGGCGCCGCCCGCTTCAGTTCTCCGGCAAGCTGGAGGGCAAGCGCCCGCAGCCCGGCGCCTTCGACCTGCCGCTCAAGCCGGGCGTGGAGCAGTGCAACAACCTGCTGCGCTCCAAGATCGCCACCTGGACGCTGACCGTGAACACGCCGGGCTTCACGCCCTGTCGCCTGCCGGCGCCGGAGTTTGGCCAGCGCGTCGTCTATTCGGCCAAGGCTTCGGCGCGGGGCCTCTCCTGCGCGCCGATCCACAAGTCGCCGATCGGGACCTGGAAGAAGTAGCATGTCGACCCACGTCGCCATCGTCGACTGGAAGCTGGAGGCCGGGGCGGACTTTCCCAGGGGCCGCTACAGCCGCGCCCATACCCTGTCGTTCGACGGCGGGGTGACGGCGCTCGGCTCGGCTTCGCCGTCGGTGGTGCCGCTGCCCTGGTCGGATCCGGCGGGCGTCGATCCCGAGGAGATGTTCGTGGCGGCGCTGGCGTCCTGCCACATGCTGACCTTCCTCGATCTGGCCCGCCGCGCTGGCTTCTTCATCAGCGCCTATCGCGACAGGGCCGAAGGCGCGATGACCCGGAACGAGCATGGCGCTCACTGGGTTAGCCATGTCGCCCTTCGCCCCGACATCGTCTTCGAGGGCGACGCGCCCGACGAAGCCAAGCTGGCGGCCCTGCACGAGGCCGCCCACCACGCCTGTTTCATCGCCAACTCGGTCCGGACGGATGTCCGGGTCGAGCCGGCGGTCCAAGAATCCCGTTTGGGAACAACGATTTAAAAGATCGCAGGAAGGAGCCATTCAATGGCCGACGCTTACATCTTCGACGCCGTGCGCACCCCGCGCGGCAAGGGCAAGAAGGACGGCTCTCTGCACGAGATCACCGCCCTGTCGCTGGCCAGCCAGGTGCTGGAAGCCATCCGCGACCGCAACGGCCTGGACACCTCCAAGGTCGACGACGTCGTCCTGGGCTGCGTGGCCCCGGTGGGCGAGCAGGGTTCGGACATCGCCCGCACCGCGGTGCTGACGGCCGACTACGCCGAGAACGTCGCCGGCGTGCAGATCAACCGCTTCTGCGCCTCGGGCCTGGAAGCCGTGAACATGGCCGCGGCCAAGGTCATCTCGGGTGAAGCCGACCTGACCATCGGCGGCGGCGTCGAGAGCATGAGCCGCGTGCCGATGGGCAGCGACGGCGGCGCCTGGCCGACCGACCCGTCGTCGGCCTTCAAGACCTACTTCATGCCGCAGGGCGTGTCGGCCGACCTGATCGCCACCCTCTACGGCTTCTCGCGCGACGACGTCGACGCCTACGCCGTCGAGAGCCAGCGCCGCGCCGCCCAGTCGTGGGCCGAGGGCCGGTTCGCCAAGTCGGTGGTGCCGGTGAAGGACCAGCTGGGCCTCAACATCCTGAGCCACGACGAGACCGTCCGCGCCTCGACCACCATGCAGACCCTGGCCTCGCTGAACGCCTCGTTCACGGGCATGGGCGAGATGGCCTTCGACGCGGTCGCTACCCAGCGCTACCCGCAGGTCGAGCGCATGACCCACGTGCACCACGCGGGCAACAGCTCGGGCATCGTCGACGGCGCCGCCGGCGTGCTGATCGGCACCAAGGAGATGGGCGACGCGCTCGGCCTCAAGGCCCGCGCCCGCATCAAGGGCATGGCCTCGATCGGTTCGGAGCCGTCGATCATGCTGACGGGCCCCTCGCTGGTCACCGAGAAGCTGCTCAAGAAGCTCGGCATGGAAGTCGCCGACATCGACCTCTACGAGCTGAACGAAGCCTTCGCGGCCGTCGTCCTGCGCATGATGCAGGCGCTGGACATCCCGCACGACAAGATGAACGTCAACGGCGGCGCCATCGCCATGGGCCACCCGCTGGGCGCCACCGGCGCGATGATCCTGGGCACGATGGTCGACGAGCTGGAACGCTCCGACAAGGAAACCGCCCTGATCACCCTGTGCGTCGGCGCCGGCATGGGCACCGCCACGGTCATCGAACGCGTCTGATCCAAGCACAGATCGTCATCCCCGACGGCCGTAGGCCGATCCGGGACCCAGGGGCCGGCGCACTGCGGTTCACCTGGGTCCCGGCTCTCCGCTTCGCTACGGCCGGGATGACGACCCAAATTCTGAAGGACTAGTCCACATGGAAAACTTCAAGATCGAGGTCGACGGCGACGGCATCGCCCTGGTCACCTTCGACGTCCCCGGCCGTTCGATGAACACCCTGACCGCCTCGGTGATCAAGGAAGTCGGCGAGCTGGTCGAGCGCATCAAGACCGACGCGGCGATCAAGGGCGCGGTCATTACCTCGGGCAAGACCACCGGCTTCTGCGCCGGCGCTGACCTGGGTGAACTGGGCGGCGAAGGCGGCCTGGGCGGTGGCGACTTGCAAGCCGCTTTCGACGCTGGCTTCGCGCTGAACAAGGCCTTCCGCGCCCTGGAAACCGGCGGCAAGCCGATCGCCGCGGCGATCAACGGCCTGGCGCTCGGCGGCGGCCTGGAATTCGTCCTGGCTACCCACTACCGCGTGGTCGCCGACCTGCCGAAGCTGCAACTCGGTCTGCCGGAAGCCAAGGTCGGCCTGCTGCCGGGCGGCGGCGGCACCCAGCGCCTGACGCGCCTGATGGGCGTGATGGCCGCCGCGCCGTACCTCCTGGAAGGCAAGTCGATGAAGCCGGCCGAGGCCCTGGGCCTCAAGGTCGTGCATGAGGTCGTGCCGGCCGGTACGGAAGTCGAGGCCGCCAAGACCTGGATCAAGACCAAGGGCGACCCCGTCGCGCCGTGGGACAAGAAGGACTTCAAGATCCCCGGCGGCGGCCCCTACACCCCGACCGGCGCCCAGGTGTTCATCATGGGCAACGCCATGCTGCGCAAGAACACCTACGGCAACTACCCGGCCCAGCAGAACATCATGAAGGCCGTCTATGAAGGCCTCCAGGTTCCGTTCGACGCCGCGATCCGCATCGAGACCCGCTACTTCATCAAGACCCTGATGACGCCGCAGGCCAAGGGCATGATCCGCACCCTGTTCCTCAGCCTGCAAGAGCTGGGCAAGGGCGCGGGCCGTCCGGACGGCGTGCCGCACTACGACGTCAAGAAGGTCGCCGTGCTGGGCGCCGGCATGATGGGCGCGGGCATCGCCTACGTCCAAGCCATGGCCGGCATCGAGACCGTCCTGATCGACCAGTCGCAAGAGGCCGCCGACAAGGGCAAGGGCTACGCCGAGGGCCTGGTCAAGAAGGCCGTCTCGCGCGGCAAGCTGACCCAGGAGAAGGGCGAGGCCATCCTGGCGCTCATCCACCCGACCGCCGACTACGAGAACGTCAAGGGTTCGGACCTGGTCATCGAGGCCGTGTTCGAGAACCGCGACATCAAGGCCGACGTGACCAAGAAGGCCGAGGCCCAGCTGGCCGACACGGCCATCTTCGGCTCCAACACCTCGACCCTGCCGATCACGGGCCTGGCGGAAGCCTCGGTGCGTCCGGCCTCGTTCATCGGCATCCACTTCTTCTCGCCGGTCGACAAGATGGGCCTGGTCGAGATCATCATGGGCGAGAAGACCAGCCAGGAAGCCCTGGCCAAGTCGATCGACTACGTCCTGAAGATCAAGAAGACCCCGATCGTCGTCAACGACAGCCGCGGCTTCTACACCTCGCGCTGCTTCGGCACCTTCGTGCAGGAAGGCATGGAGCTGCTCAGCGACGGCATCGCGCCGGCGATCATCGACAATGTCGGTCGGGCCACCGGCATGCCGCGCGGTCCGCTGGAAATGCACGACGACGTCGCGCTGGACCTGTCGCACAAGATCGCCGTCCAGACGAAGAAGGACCTCGGCGACAAGTACGAGGAGCGTCCGTTCACCGCGATCATCGCCAAGATGGTCGAGGACCTGGGCCGCTACGGCCGCAAGAACGGCAAGGGCTTCTACGATTATCCGGAAAGCGGCCCCAAGACCCTGTGGCCGGGCCTGTCGGACCTCGTCGAAGTGACGGTGAAAGACGCCGACAAGGCGCTGATCGAACAGATCCGCACCCGCCTGCTGTACCGCCAGGCCGTCGAGGCCGCGCGTTGCTTCGAGGAAGGCGTGATCACCGATCCGCGCGAAGCCGACGTCGGCGCGATCCTGGGCTGGGGCTTCGCGCCCTGGACCGGCGGTCCGATCAGCCTGATCGACGGCGTGGGCGTGGCCAAGTTCGTCGAGACCCTCGACCAGCTGGCGGCGTCCTACGGCTCGCGCTTCACCCCGCCGGCCCTGCTGCGCGAGATGGCCGCCAAGGGCGAGACCTTCTACGGCCGCTTTGGCGTGAAGGAGAAGGCGGCCGCTTAAGGTTCGCTTTCGCCCTCCAGGCGAAATAAGGAGGCCCGGCGGCGACGCCGGGCCTTTTTCTTTGCGCCGCCGCATCAATGCCGCCATCGCCGCGCCCCATCGCCCCACTACCTCGACGTCGGTCGCGCGTTGGTCGCGGCAAGCAGGGATTTGGGATGGCCGGCAGGCGATCGACAGTTCGCCGGAAAAGGCCTTTCACCCTCGCCCTGATCGTGGCGAGCGGCCTGCACGTTCTGCTGGGCGTGGGGCTGCTGGCGGGGATCAAGGTGATGCCGCCGCTGGTCGAGCAGACCCTGATCGTCGACCTGGTGGACGTGGCCCCGCCGCCGGCGCCCCGGGTGGAGGCGCCCGCCGCGCCCGTCCCGACGCCTTCCGCGCCCAAGACCCCGCCGGCCCGCGCCGTCGCGCCGCCGCCGCCTCCGGCCCAGGTCGCGACCGCTCCCGCGCCGAGCCCGGCCCCGGCCGCGCCGCCCGCGCCCCGCGCCGCCACGGCCCCGCCCGGCTTCAAGTCGCGCGGAACGCCCACGCCTGGCGGGGATGACCTGCGCACCGCCGCCCGCGAAGGCGGGGGCTGCAACCACGCCGACCTCTACCGCCTGACCAAGGCCGAACGCGCCGCCTGCGACGACAAGCTGGGCGTCAAGTCGCGCGATGCGCCGATGTACGCGGTGATCGACCAGGCCAAGAAGGACTTCTTCGACGGCGCCTGCAAGAAGGACGACGAGTGGTGCCTCTACCGCACGGGGCAGGGGCCCTATCCGGGCCTGCTGGCCCTGATGAAGAAGAAAAAGGACGAGTGGTGAGGGGGGGGACGTTTTCAGCTTTCGAGGAGGCGGACGGCCATCAGCGACTTCCTCCTCCGTCGGCTTTGCCGACACCTCCCCCTTGAGGGCGAGGATCTTTGGGAACGAAAAAGGGCGGCCCTCGCGAGCCGCCCTTTCCGTGTTTCAACCAGACCCCGCGCCTAGAAGCGCTTGCTGACGCTCAGGTACAGGCGACGCTCGACTTCCAGGCCGGCGCTCTGGCGCTGGCGGCTGTCGCCGAGGTTCTGGCCGCTGAGGGCCACGGTGACGTCGCCCTCGAAGGTGCGGGCCACGCGGCCGCCGATCGCCGCATAGGCGTCGATGTCCACCAGGCGCGGATTGGCGCCGACGGCGTACAGGGCATAGGCCTGATGGTCGCCGACCAGGGTGACGAAGGCGTCGGCCGTCCACGGACCGCCGGTCCAGCCCAGGGCCACGTTGCCGCGGTTCTCCGGCGTGGTCGCGCCGAAGGCGGCCGAGCGCAGGACCGGCGAGAAGCCGGCCAGCGGCTCGTCGTCGACCTCGGTGTGGGTCCAGTCGGCGTTCCAGCGGAAGCCGGCGGCCAGTTCGCCCGAGGCGGCCAGCTCGAAGCCGGTCATCTTGCTCTCGCCGATGTTGCGATAGCTGAGCACCGGCAGGCTGACGGGCGTGGGGGCCACGTCGATCTGGGCCGAGGTCGGCTGGCCCTTCACGTCCTGCGTCTTCTGCACGAAGGCCTTGGCGCTGACCTGGGCCTTGAGGGCGGGCAGGGCGCGTTCGTAGGTCAGCTGGTAGTTGGTGACGATCGCCGGCTCCAGGGTCGGGTTGCCGGCCAGGCCCAGGGTGTAGGGGCCGACGCTGACGCGGGCCTGCAGGGCGCCCAGGTCAACGAGGGTCGGCACCTGCACGCCGCGGGCGGCGCTGGCCTTGAAGGTGTCGGCGTCGGTGGCGCGCCAGACGAGGCCGAGGTTCCACGACGGCTCCTCGATCTTGCGGTCCCAGTAGCCGTTGCCCAGCGGCGGCGAGCCGGCCGGGAAGGCGCCCTCGCGCGACAGGTCCAGGCTGTCGTAGCGGCCGGCGGCGGTGAAGGCGAGCTTGTCGGTGATCGCCCAGTTCCACATCGCCGAGGCCGACAGCACGTCGTAGCTGACCTCCGCGCCGCCGATCGGGGCGGTGTTGACCTCGTTGTGGCGGTATTCGCCGCCCAGACGGATGGTGTGCTTCGCGCCGATCTTGAACAGGTCCTGGGCCGAGACGACCGTGATCTTGTTCTCGAACCGCGCCTGCTGGCCGAGGATCACGTGCTTGGCGGTCAGGTCGTTCTGGTAGGCGGAGAGCTGCAGCTGGCCGACCTTGGTCTCGGCGGTCAGCGTGCCCTTCAGCGAGCCCGTCAGGTACTTGCTGGGCGAGTAGGCGTAGTTGGACAGCATGTCGCTGACCTGGACGTTCGAGTACGAGCCCTCGATGCGCAGCTCGGCCTTGTCGGTCAGCTGGGTGACGGTGTCGAGGTTGGCCGACACGCGCGAGGGTTCGTTCTGCTGGCTCTTGGCCACGCCGACGGTGTTGTCGAACTCGTCCGACTTGGCCGCGCCGGCCGAGAAGCGGGCGCTGAAGCGCTCGCCCAGCTTGAACGACTTGGCCAGGGAGACCTCGCCGTAGCGGGCCGAGCCGCCGCGCACGGTGATGTCGCCGGTCTGGTCGAACTTGGGGTTGGCGGTGATGATGTTGACCACGCCGCTGACGGCGTTGAAGCCGAAGAGGGCGCTGTTGGGGCCCTTCACGACCTCGATCTGGCGGATTTCCGTCAGCTGCACCGGCAGGGTGGCCCAGGCGGTGTAGCCGTAGTGGTCGAGATAGACCTGGCGGCCGTTGATCAGCACCAGCAGGCGCGGCGACATGGCCTGGTTGTAGCCGCGAACGCTGACGTCGGCGGCGCCGGCGCCCCAGGTCGTCACGTCCAGGCCCGCCACGCGCGACAGGATGGTCGGCAGGTCGACGGCGCCCGAGCGCTCGATGTCGGCGGCCGAGATGATGGTCATGTCCACCGGCGCTTCGGTCGAGCGCTGCGGCGCGCCCGTGGCGCTGGTGGTGACCGGTTCGTTGAACAGCTGCTCGAGCGAGCCGTAGTCGATCGACTGGGCGTGAGCGGCCGAGGCGGCGGCGACGAGGAGGCCCGCGGAAGCGCCGGCCAGGAGAGTCTTTTTCATCGGGATATCTCTTGTGCTGGCGCGGATCAGACTTCGCGGATCATCATGCGGAAGGCGGACTTGAAGACCGCGCCCACGGCCGCGGCGGCGCCGCGGTTGACGATGATCTCGACCTTCGGGTCGGCCGACACGCTCATGACGCAGGCGCCGCTGGCGGCGCAGGACGCGTCCGAGCCGATGGTGATGATCTTCTTGGCCTTGGCGGCCGCGCCCACGGGGCCGGCGTTGACGCCGGTCGTGACGTAGAGGGCGGCCACGCCGCCCACGCCCGAGACGGCGCCGGCTTCGACCGGCTTGGCCGTCAGGGTCAGCGTGCCGGTGTTGAGGCCGCCGCCGATGGCGGCCATGACGGCGTTCTTCTCGGCGACCGAGGCCGGCTTGGACGGGTCGAACACGACGCCCAGCACGGCCTTGCCGGTGGGACCGTTCTCGAGGAAGGTCAGCGCGCGGCCGGCGATCTGCACGTCCTTGGCGGCGTCGGCATGGGCGCTGATCGGCGCGACGGCGAGGAGCGTCGCGGCCAGCGCCACGACGGGTTTCTTTTTCGACATTCTGTTGAAATCCCCTGCCCTTTGTTGGGCTTGTGGGCGGGGTGATGGCGCGGCGGATGTAAAGAAGACGTAACGCCGACCATGTGACGGCGTTATGCAAAATCTTGCACTGGTCGGGTAGTCGACGGATAGACAACTTCAGGTCTGCGCATGACCTTGCGGCAGGCAAGCTCTATGCCTGTCGGCGCGTCATCTTGAGTTGTGTTCGGACAGAATGTCGCAGTCCGCGATTTATTTTCGGATCGCCGGGTCCTGGATAGCCGCCTCTCAGATCGCCGCCTCTCAGATCGAAAGGCGCTCGGCGGCGACGCCGGCTGCGCGCAGGGCGGCGAGGCGAGCGAAGGCCAGGGTCAGGGCCTTGCGGCGAGCGGGCGCCAGCGGCGTGACGGGGGCCGCCCGCACCACCGCGCCGCCGAAGCCGTCGGCGACGATCAGGCCCGGCTCCTCCGGCAGGATCCCGTCGGGGAACTGCGGGGCGACGGCGAAGTGGAAGGCGTCGCAATAGGGGGCGTACTCGCCCCACTTGCGGTCGACGCGGTAGTCGTCCAGCCCCGACTTCACCTCGACGATGACGATGTCGCCCTTGGGGCCAAGCGCCATCAGGTCGGCCCGGCGGCCGTTGGGCAAGGTCACCTCGGCCAGCGGCGCATAGCCCAGGTCGACCAGCAGCCTTGCCGCGCCGCGGGTGACGGCCAGGGTGGTCTCCGGGCGCCCCATGGCCGCGGGGGTGAGGCTGATGTCAACGACGACGTCCATGGGGCCAGATTGTTCCCTTTTCGTTCGAGTTGCAAGCTTGGCTTTAGGCGTCACTCTGCCGCCGCCGCGAGGGGCGGCGCGTGGAGTGCATCATGATGAACGTCTTCCTGAATCTCTTGCCCATCCTGCTGCTGATCGTCGTCTGGATCATATTCGCGGTGATGATGCGCAAGGGCGGCAAGACTCAGCAGAAGGCGATCGCGACGCAGGACGAGTTGCTGGTCGAGGCCCGCCGCACCAACGCCAACCTGGAGCGCATCGCGCAGTTGCTGGAGGCCCAAGCGGGCGAGGCGCGCCGCCAGGACTGAGCGCCTACTTGCGGGCGTGCTTGGTCACCCTAAGGCGCGAGACGTCATAGCCCATGGCCTTGGCCCGGTCGGTGAGGTTCTGGGTCAGGCCGGGGGTGGGCTTGTCGCGGGTCAGCAGCCAGAGATAGCGGCCCGAGCCCTCGCCGACGATCGCCCAGCTGTAGTCGTCGGCGTGGTCCAGCACCCAGTAGTCGCCCAGGAAGAACGGCCCGAAGAACGACACCTTCAGCTTGGCGCCGGTGGCCTTGTCGACCACCTTGGCCTTGCCCAGGCTGACCTTCTCGATGCCCTCGGGGCCGCCCTGGCGGCAGGTGTTGCGCACCTCGACCAGGCCGTCGGGGCGCAGTGAGTATTCGGCGGTGACGCCGTCGCAGCCCTTCTCGAAGCGGAAGTCGTAGCGGGCCGCCTCGTACCACAGGCCCAGGTACTTGCTCAGCTCCACGCGCTTGGCCGGCTGCGGCGGGCGAGGGTTGCCGGTCGGACCGGCCCCGGCGCAGGCGGCCAGGGCCAGCAGGGCGACGCCGCAGGCGCCGGCGACGGCGAGGCGGATGGCGGCCACCCTCACGCCTCGGGCTGCTGCGGGAAGACCAGCTTCTCGTAGCCCAGAGCCTTCACGCGGGCCAAGGCGGCGCCCTTGGCCGTCTCGTCCATCACCGGCTTGCGCGACAGCAGCCAGACGAAGTTGCCGCCGGGCGTGGCCATGATCGCCCACGAGGCGTCTTCGGCGTGGTCGAGCACCCAGTATTCCTGCTTCTTCAGGCCGCCGAGGAAGTTCATCGAGAACTTGGCGTTCTCGGACCCGGCGAGGATCTTGCCGCTGGTGTTGAAGGTCTTGGCCTTGCCGCTGGCGCTGTCGCGGCGGCAGACCTGGCGCACCGAAAAGGTTTCGGCGGTCTTGGCCGTGAACTCGGTTGTGGGGGCCTCGCAGTTGCGCTGGCCGGAATTTGGGGTGCGGGCGATCTCGTACCACTTGCCCGAATAGAAGGCCGCCGCCACCGGCTTGGACGGCGGCTGGGCGCCGGCCATGGCCGCCGAGGGGAGGGCGAGCGAGGGGAGGGCCAGGCACGCCGCGAGGGACAGGATCAGGCTTACGCGCATTCCGACACCTTGCTGCTTGGCGGGCTTTGCGCCCTGCTCAAGTTCATCCCCCGAACGGAGGCAAACGCAAGGGGAGGCTGCGGTGTTCCCACGACCCAAACCCTCTCTCTTTGAGAGAGGGAGGGGCCCATGGCGAAGCCATGGGAGGGTGAGAGGTCACAAAGATGCCGGAAGAGGCGCTGTAATCCTGGTCTGCCTACCAGGCGCACGAACCGGATCGTCGATCTCTCTCAGCCTTCAGCGCTGTGGAGGAGAGGAGGGATTTGCCTGCCGGCAATGAAACCTCTCACCCTCCCACCGCTGCGCGGCGGGCCCCTCCCTCTCTCGAAGAGAGAGGGGCTCCTTCGCCCTATTCCGCGGCGATGGTCACCGGGACGGCGCGGTCCTTGAAGTTGATGGCCTGCAGGTGGCGGATGCCTTCCTCGGCGATGTCGTCGCCGACCATGCGGTCGCCCTCGGCCTTCAGTTCCTCCAGGTCGACATACATGGCGTAGAACGCCTTGGTGCGGTCGGTGATGATGCCGGCGTTGAGCAGGGTCTTCACCAGCACGCGGAAGATGTTGGTCTGCTCCTTCATGTGCTCGCGACGCAGGTCGTCGGTCATGATCTGCCCGTACTCCTCGACCACCTTGTCGGGATCCAGGCCGAACTCGCGATAGAGGTCCAACTGCTGGTGCGGCGAGACCAGGTTGAACAGCAGGGTCTGGAAGCAGTGGGCCGCCCAGTCCTCGATGATCGCATGCTCTTCCGGCGACAGCTTGGGCACCGTGCGGTCGGCCCAGATCTTCCCGAACTTGTGGTGGAAGGCCTCGTCGGTCATCACCAGCTGCAGCAGCTTCTTGCCGAGCGGGTCGTGGATTTCCTTGAAGAAGGTGGCGAAGGCGCCCATGGCCAGGCCCTCGACCAGCATCTGCATGCCGATGATCTTCTTGTAGACCTCGGGGGCGGCGATGATCTCGACCAGCAGGCTCTTCAGGGCCGGGCCGCACTCGACCGGCTTGCCCCAGCGGGCCTTGATGTACTTGGCGAAGGCGGTGACGTGGCGCGCCTCTTCACGGGTCTGGTTGGCGGCGTATTCCTGCGCGCCCTGGTCCTTCAGCACGTGGCACAGGCTGGCCGACAGGTTCAGCGCGCCCTGCTCGCCGTGCAGGATCGACGAGAAGCTGCGCAGCACCGACTGGTTGATGAAGCGGGTGCGCTGCTTGGGATCGGAGAGGTGGTTGGAGACGTAGTCGGTCGACAGGGCGATGACGAGGTCCTCGGGAACCAGCGGCTGGTTCTCCATGTCGAACGGCTCGTCGAAATCGATATAGGCCTTGTCGAGCGGGTCCCAGAAGTGGTCGTGAGTGGCCGAGATGATCTTGTCGAAGGCGCTCGAGCGGTTTCCGTACCGGTCGAGCTCGAGCATGGACTCGAAGTCGTCGGGCGCCACCGCGTCGTACATGGCGTCCTTGGTGATGTTCTTGTCCGTCACGGTCGGCTCCTCTCCTGTAGGCCTCTCGGCTGCTCGACGGGGCCCGTCTGTCGCGGGTCTCTCCTCGAGTGAACACTGTCCACTCAAACTTCCGGTACGGTCAAATTAAAAATGACGATGGCGTCACCTTTGCCGCAGCCGCTTGAACCAGAATGGGAAACCGCGCCATGGCGTTGAACGTCTTTGTGCTGACGGGCGCGGGGGTCTCCGCCGAGAGCGGCCTGGGCACCTTCCGCGACGAAGGCGGGGTATGGACGCAGTACGACCTGGCCGAGGTCGCCACGCCCGAGGGCTTCGCCCGCGATCCGGCCAAGGTGCGCGCCTTCTACAACGCCCGCCGGGCCAACCTGGCCGCCGCCGCGCCCAACCCCGCCCACTTCGCCCTGGCGCGGCTGGAGCGCGAGCTGGCGGCGCGGGGCGGGCGGCTCTTCCTGTGCACCCAGAACGTCGACGACCTGCACGAGAAGGCGGGGTCTACCGCCGTCGTCCACATGCATGGCGAGCTGGCCGTCACCCGCTGCCACGCCTGCGAGGCTGTGCGCCCCGATCCCGGGCCGCTGGACGGGGAGGCGGTCTGCGGGTCCTGCGGCGCGGGCGGCATGGCCCGACCGCACGTGGTTTGGTTCGGCGAGGTCCCGCTGTTCATGGACGAGATCTTCGAGGCCCTGGAGGACAGCGACCTCTTCGTCGCGATCGGCACCTCGGGCTCGGTCTATCCGGCCGCCGGCTTCGTCACCGAGGCGCGGCGGATGGGGATCCGAACCTGCGAGATCAACCTCGAACCCTCCGACAACGCCCGCGCCTTCGACGAGCGGCTTTACGGCCCGGCCGGCGAGGTCGTGCCGGCCTGGGTGGAGGCGGCGCTGTCTTAAGCCAGGCGCGGGCGGAACTGGTCCATCAGGGCCTCGGCCTGCTCGACATCGTCCTCGTCGACCTTGTCGGACGACAGCACCCTGGCCAGGCAGCGCACGGCGGCCTCGATCGAACGCCGCACGCCGACGCCCTCCAGATAGCACTTGGCCAGGGGCAGGCAGGCGGAATCGTCGCCAGCGGCCGCGCATCGCGCGAACCAGCGGACCATGGCGCGGTGGTCGCCGCGCTCGCGATAGAGGATGGCGATGTTGTTGGCGGAAATCGTGCACCGGGCGCGGCGCCAGGCCCGTTGATAGAGGCGCATCGCCTCGTCCTTGTCGGGCGGGGCGCCCAGGCCGTTGTCGTACAGGTAGGCCAGGTTGGTCAGGGCGGTGATGTCGCCCAGCTCGGCGCAGCGCGCATAGCCTTCGCGGGCCCGGGCGTAGTCTCCGGCCTCCTCGGCGTCGAAGGCGATGTGCAGCAAAGCTTCGGTCTCGATCATCGGCCAAGCTATGGCACGGCCGCATCGTCCCAGCCTAGTCCTCAACCGCCGGCGGCGGGATCAGGGCCAGGAAGTTGCGCACCAGGGGCGAGGCGTCGCCGGCGCGGGTGGCGATGGCCAGCGGCACCTTGGGCACGGCGCCGTCGAGCGGGCGGTAGACCACCCCGCGCACGGCCAGCTGGGCGATCGAGCCGGGGGCCATGGCCACGCCCAGGCCGGCGGCGACCATGTTGATCATCGCCACGATGTGCGGCGTCTCCTGGCCGATGGTCGGCTCGAATCCCTCCTGGGCGCAGGCGTCGCGGATCAGGCCCAGGAACGTGCGGCCGATCCCCTGCGAGAAGATCACGAACGGCTCGCCCGCCAGCGCCGCCACCGGCACGCGCGCCTGGGCGGCCAGGCGATGGCCGGCCGGCAGGGCCAGGATCAGCGGCTCTTCGCCCAGGGGCAGCAGGTCCAGACCCTCGGCCGCGACGTTGCCGGGGCGCACGAAGGCCGCGTCCAGCTCCGAATGCAGCAGGCGCTCGGCCAGGCGCGCCGAGTGGCTCTCCTCGACGATCAGGCTGGCGTCGGGATACTTCCAATGGAAGACGGCGAAGGCCTCGGTCACCGCCGGATGGAAGTTGGCCGACGAGGTGAATCCCACCCGCAGCGCGCCCACGTGGCCGCCGCCGGCCCGGCGCGCGGCCTCCTTGGCCCGTTCGGCCTGTTCCAGGAGCAGCCGGGCTTCGGCCAGGAAGGCGCGCCCCGCCTCGGTCAGCTCGGCCCCATGCGGCCGGCGCAGGAACAGCGGGTAGCCGATCTCCTTTTCCAGGTCGCGGATCTGCTGGCTCAGCGGCGGCTGGCCGATGCCCAGGCGCGCGGCGGCCCGCGTGAAGTTCAGCTCTTCCGCGAGGGCGACGAAATAGCGGACGTGGCGCAGTTCCATGGGTGTGGCGCGGGACTCGGCGGAAACTCAGGCGGGCGGAAACTTGCCCCGAACGGTCGGGCGGACGCTTTTCCAGAGGAGCACGGCCAGGGCCGCCAGCGCCGCCGGGATCAGGGCCGCCAACCATACCAGAACCACGACCGCCAGTTGCAGCACGGACAACGCGACCACGAGGGCCTTGTTCTCCGGCTTGCTGGCCTTGGGGGGCGGTATGGACACTGACGCAATCTCTCGCAACGCGGCTGGCCGGGCCGCGCACCGGTAGACGGAGCGCTGCTGACCAGTCGTCAGCGGTGTTGCATCGACCTCCGACGAATCTGCGGGAAGTATTGCGCAGAATCCGTGATATTCAATCGCAAACTCCCGCGACGGGGGGTATTGTGTATTTACGCACCGTTCGTTGGGCGAATTTTGAGGCAAAATATGGACGGTGTTCCAGGTATATCTGGAAAGTATTGCTCCATATCTTTTGAGTATCGCTGGTCAGCCCTCTAGCGTGGCGAGCACTTTCGGATGGAGACGGGCAAGCTCCACCAGCCGTTCGACCAGCGCCTCGCGACTGTCCAGCGCCAGGCCGTCGCGCAGTCTCGACATTCGATCGCGCACCGCCTGCAGGCCCGGCTCGTCCAGGGCGTTGGTCGCCACGACCACGGCCGCCTGGTGCTTGCAGGCGCCGAACTTCTCGAACCCCGGGCAGTCGCAGCGGCCCTCGCCGGCGGGGCTGCGCAGTTCGACCACATAGAGGTCGCCGGCGCTGCCGGTGACGTGGGCGGTCACCGCGTCGTCCTCGATCGACACCAGGGCGACGTCGCCCTTGTCGGCGATGGCCACGCCGCTTTCGAACCAGCGCTCGTCCATCCGCTCGCGCCAGGTCTCGGTGTCGAAAAGGCTCATGCCTCGTCCTCGATGCGGTGGATGTCGTCGTCCGACAGGCCGAAATGGTGGCCGATCTCGTGGACCAGCACGTGCTCGATCAGCGCGCCGAGGGTCACATCGCCGCGTTCGCACCATTCGTCCAGGATCGGCCGGCGATAGAGGAAGACCATCGAGGGCTGGGCCCCGACGTCCAGCACCGAGCGGCGCGACAGGTCCACGCCCTGGTAGAGGCCGGTCAGTTCGAACGGATCCTCGATGCCCAGGCTGTCGAGCACCTCGTCGGTGGCGAAGTCGTCGATGCGGAAGACCACGTCGCCGGTCAGGCGGCGAAACTCTTCGGGCAGGCCGTCGAAGGCGGCCTTGGCCAGGGCGGCGAAGTCGTCCAGCGACGGGGCGAGGCGGTCGGTCCAGGTCATGAACCTGAAATAGCGTGATTGCTCGCGGGGGGAAGGGGCCAGATCGCGCTCTCGGCGCGCCCGGTCTAAGCTGCCAGATCTGATTCGACCCTTACGCCTTCTGGGGCTAGCGACACGCCGGATGACATCGCTCGATCTGATCCTGGCCGCGACGGCCGGCGCGGTCTGCCTGGCGATCTGCGCCACCCTGTGGGCCCTGGCCCAGCGCCGAGCCTTCGACGCCCGCCTGGCCAGCATGCGCCAGCGCCTCGACGCGCTGGAGAGCGGCTCGGTGGCCGCCCAGGCTTCGGCTGAAGCGTTCGACAACGCCCTGGTGGCGGTCGAGGACGGCGCGGCCCGCCTGGTGTCGGGCGACGACAGCCTGCACGCCTGCGCCCAGGTGCTGAACGTCGAGGCCACGCCCGACGCCCTGGTCGAGGCCCTGGTGGCCGGCGACCCCGACCACGCCGCCCGCCTGAAGGCCCTGTTCGAGCGCGGCGAGGCCTGCGCCTTCGAGGCCCGCGGCCCCGGCGGCCGGGTCATCGTCGAGGGCCGCGCGGCCGGCGCCCTGGCCTGGCTGCGCCTGGCCGCCCAGACCGGCGACCTTGGCCTGCCCAGCGCCGCCCGCTTCGCCGCCTTCGTCGATGGTTTGTCCGAGCCGGCCTGGATCGCCGCCGCCGACGGCGCGCCGACCTGGGCCAACGCCGCCTATCTGCGCGCCGTGGGCGTGGAGACCGCCCAGCAGTCGGCTCGCGACAACAAGACCTTCGACCGGGCCGTCGACGCCCTGGCCGTCGAGGCCGCCGCCAAGGCCGAGCGCCGCGAGGCCGTGCGCTGGACGCCGATCGACGGCCGCCGCCGGGCTTTCCGCTTCACCGTCAAGCCGCTGGACGGCGGCGGGGCCGGGGTGTTCAGCGCCGATGTCACCGAGGTCGAGGACGTCCGCGAGACGCTGAAGAACCACGTCGCCGCCCACGACGAGACCCTCAACCACATCGCCGACGGCGTGGCGATCTTCAGCGCCAGCCGTCGCCTGTCGTTCCACAACACCGCCTTCGCCGACCTCTGGGGCCTGGAGCCGGCCTGGCTGGCCGAGCGGCCGACCCATGGCGAGGTGCTGGACCGCCTGCGCCAGCGTCGCCGCCTGCCCGAGACGGTGGACTACGCCAAGTGGAAGGCCGCCGAACTGGCGCGCTACGAGGACCTGGGGCCCCAGGCCGACGAGCTGTGGGACCTGCCCGACGGCCGCACCCTCAAGGTCGTGCGCCAGCCCCACCCGCTGGGCGGCATGCTGCTGCTCTATTCCGACATTACCGGCGAGCTGCGCCTGAAGGCCCAGTACAACGCCCTGATCCAGGTGCAGCAGGCCACGCTCGACAAGCTGAACGACGCGGTGGCCGTGTTCGGCTCGGACGGCCGCCTGCGGCTGCACAACGAGGCCTTCGAGACCTTCTGGAACGTCACGCCCCAGGCCCTGCAGGCCGCCGGCGACTTCGAGGGCGTGGTCGAGCTGTGCGTGCGCCGCCTTCATGACCTCAGCTTCTGGCGCGAGCTCAAGGGCCGGGTGGCCGATCCCGATCCGCAGATGCGCGCGCCGACCTCGGGCGAGGTGCGCACCTCCGACGGTCGCATCGTCGTCTACCAGAGCCGGCCGCTGCCCGACGGCGCGACCCTGATCGCCTTCGCCGACGTCACCGACACCCGCCACCTGGAAAGCGCCCTGGCCGACCGCTCCGCCGCCCTGGCCGAGGCCGAGCGGCTCAAGCGCGACTTCGTCGGCAATGTCTCCTACGAACTGCGCACGCCGCTGACCACGATCATCGGCTATTCGGAACTGCTCGAGCGCGCCGAGGGCCTGCACGAGCGCGGCAAGGGCCACGTGGCCGCCGTGCGCGCCGCCGCCACCCAGCTGGCCCGCTCGATCGACGACGTGCTCGACATGGCCCAGATCGACGCCGGCGAGATGGCGCTGGAGATCGAGGACATCCGCGTCGTCGACCTGCTGCAGGGCGCGTATCAGCGCGGCGGCAAGGACGCCGAGATCGGCGGCGTGACGCTGGAGGTGATCTGCGACGAGGAGGTCGGCCTGATCCGCGGCGACGCCAAGCGCCTGAACCAGACCGTCGACCACCTGGTCGAGAACGCCCTGCGCCAGACCCCGCCGGGCGGCAAGGTGACGATCTCGGCCCAGCGGGCGCTCGGCGAGGTCAAGCTGCACGTGCGCGACACCGGCCGCGGCGTGCCGTTCCACGTCCAGGCCCACATCTTCGACCGCTTCGTCGGTCGCGATCGCGGCGGTCCGGGCCTGGGCCTGGCGTTGGTCAAGGCGCTGGTCGAGCTGCATGGCGGCTGGGTGGCCCTGGAGAGCGAGCCGGGCGCCGGCTCGACCTTCACCTGCCACCTGCCCGAGACCCAGCACCCGGGCGCGGCCCAGCCGGAGTTCGGGTTCTAGGGTCGCTGCCGCCCTGCGTGATCCTCGCCCTTCGACAGGCTCAGGGTGAGGATCAATTTAAGCGGCTGCATTCGTCCCTCATCCTGAGCCTGTCGAAGGACGAGGGACGCGAAACAAAAAAAGGGCCTCCCGAGATCCTCGGGAGGCCCTTTCCGTGTCAGGTGAGGCTCCCGGTCGCCCGGGAGCCCGCTCACCCTCAGTACTTGTAGGTGAAGCCCATGAAGAACCGGCGGCCGAAGTAGCCCAGCTCGGTCAGGCGAATGTCACCGGCCGTGGAGCGTTCCTCCTCCTTGGTCAGGTTCTTGCCCTCGACGAACAAGGACAGGCCCTGGGGACCCGGCTTCCAGGTGATCTTGCCGTCCAGGTAGCCGGTCGGGTCGCGGAACACCGGCTGGCCCGAGGTGTCGGCGGCCGAGACCAGGTACTTGGAGCGGTAGTTGTAGGCCAGGCGGGCGTTGATCGGGCCCTTGTCGTACCAGACCGTGAAGTTGGCGCTGCTCTTCGACAGGCCCGGGAAGGGCAGGGGCGAGCCGTCCAGGGTGGAATAGAGCTCGACGTCCTTGGCTTCCTGGTAGGTGTAGTTGGCGTCGATCCCCAGGCCCGACAGCGCCCCCGGCAGCCAGGTGAAGGCGGTCTTCCCGGTCAGCTCCAGGCCCGAGATCTTGGCCCCGTCGCCGTTGATGTAGGTGCTGTAGTTATACAGCACCCCGTCGCCGTAGTAGTCGACCTTGCCGATCAGGGTGCGGGACGAGACGTAGAACGACTTGATGTCCTTGTAGAACAGCCCCAGCGAGATCTGGGTGTCGCTGTTGGGATAGTATTCGAACGACAGGTCGTACTGGTTGGCGCGATAGGGCTTCAGCTCCGGATTGCCGGCCGTGCAGCTGGGTTCGTCGAACTCGCCGTTGGCGTCGGGCGAGTTGTCGGTGGTGCAGCTGACCGTCGGCATCAGGTAGTCCATGCGCGGACGGGCCATCAGCTGGGCGAAGCCGGCGCGGGCCGCCAGCTTGTTGGGCGACAGCCACAGGCCCACGTTGAAGCTGGGCAGCCACACCGTGTAGTCCTTGGTCATGGTGGCGATGCTGTTGCTCAGCACGTAGGTGGTCGAGGTGCCGCCGTTGGTCGCCGCATAGGTCTCGCTGCGGGTCTGGGCGCCTGTGCCCTGGGTCTTGGTGTGGACGCGACGCCAGCCGAAGTTGCCGTTCACGTCGTAGCCCAGGAGCGGGAAGGCGTAGTTGAACTTGATGTACTGGGCGTCGGTCTGTTCCTGGATCCGGTAGGGGATCTGCTCGTAGGTATTGCCGTCGTTGCCCGTCGTGCTTTCCAGGTTGTTCAGGTTGAAGTGCGACGTGTCGAGGTACTGGGCCACCGAGTTGAAGTTCGGATAGAGCCAGGTCGTCGGCAGCTTGCCGCCGCCGAAGTAGAAGGCGTCGGGCAGCTGGGTCATGGCCTGGGCGAAGACGGCGTTGGAGAAGGCCCGCGACCAGGTCTCGCTCGTCGACCAGTAGCCGGTCGTGTAGGCGGCCGAGGCGTTGGTCGGACTGGTCTGGTCGGCCGTCTGGCTGGCCAGGATCGTCGCCGTCGAGTTGACCGCGTTGCTGTAGATCACCGTGTCGTCGGTGGTCGAATAGGCGTTGGCGCCGCCGTCGATGATGTAGCCGCCATAGCCGTAGCCCGAGGTCGAGAAGTCGGTGGCGCGGCCGCCGAACTCGATCTTCTTCAGGAACGGCAGGTCGACCTCGTAGTCGAAGTCGATCTTGTACTGCTTCTCCTCCGACTGCGAGTTGGAGGGACGGTACTGGATCTGCCACTGGCGGATGGCCGAGGCGTCCGAGGGGCTGTAGCCGGTCGCGAAGGTGAAGGACGGATTGCCGGTCGACGGGTCCAGCGTCACCGTCATGCCGGGGGTGTCGAAGCTGACGCTGACATTGTTTGTCTGCGAGACGGTCGAGGTCTCGGCGCTGGAGGCCTGGAACTCGATCTGCAGGCGGTCGCCGCGATAGTTGGCGCCGATGTTGTAGTAGTCGCTGGTCGACTCGTAGGCGAAGTCGCGGGCGCTGATGCCAAAGCCGTTGTAGCCGCCCGCGCCCGAGGTCGTGAGGCAGTTGCCCAGGGTGTACTGGATGACGTTGTGGTTGGCGTCGGTGACCACCGAGCCGGCCGTGGTGTCGGTGCTCGAGCACGACGTGCCGTTGGCGGCGGTGTTGCGCAGCCGCGTGGCCGAGGTGAAGTCGGTGCCGTAGTTGATGTCGTTCAGCCGCTGGCTGCGCTCATTGCGGTTGTAGCTGACCCAGGCGTCGAGCTTGTCGGTGAACTTGTACTGGGCCGTGAACTCGGCCGAGATCCGCTCGTCGGTGCGGGTCCAGACGCCGTAGCGGGCCACGCGCGGGGCGTAGTCGTACCACTGGCTCTGGCAGGCAGTGCGCAGGTTGGTGGTCGAGATCTGGGTGGCGTCGGGCGTCACCAGCGACGAGCAGCCGGCATAGGTGGTGACGCCGCTGGCCAGGTCGACGATGTCCTGGCCGTAGGCGGTCGAATAGTAGTCGACGGTCTTGTCGGCGGAGTTGTCGAAGTCGGCGAACCGGCCCCACGACGAGTTGCGGACATAGTCGCCGCGGGTGTTGACCTTGTCGTAGGTGACGTTGGCCATCAGGCCCAGGCGCCCGTCCAGCAGCTGGGTGGCGGCGAAGATGTTGCCGCGCGGCTTCCAGCCGTTGACCGTGTCGAGGTTCTGCAGCGAGCCGGTGAACGACAGGGTCGGCTTCTTGAAGTCGAGCGGCTTGCGGGTGGTGACGCTGACCGTGCCGCCGACGCCGCCCTCGGTCATGTCGGCGGTGAAGCCCTTGAAGACGTCGATCGACTTGACCAGCTCCGAGGCCAGCTCGCGGAAGTCGTTGGAGCGGCCGCCGCCGCCGTAGACCTGCAGGTTGCCGGCCGTCGACAGGGTGCTCATGCCGTTGATCTCGACCCGGTTGAGGTCGGGCTCGACGCCGCGGATCGACACCGCGTTGCCCTCGCCGAAGTCGCGGGCCAGCTGCACGCCGGTCACCCGGCCCAGGGCCTCGCCGACGTTCTTGTCGGGGAACTGGCTGATGTCCTCGGCGACGATGGAGTCCGAGATCGTCCCGGCCCGCTTCTTGCGGCCCATGGCGCTTTGCAGGCTGGCGCGGGTGCCGACGACGACGATCTCCTCGACCTTGTTCTCGACGGTGGTGGCGGCGGTCGGTTCGGCTTGGGCGAGGGCGGCGGGCGCGCCGATCCCCAGGATGGCGACGGCAAGGCCCGTGGTCGCCAGCAGTTGGTGTTTCATGGGTTTCCTCCGATGAGAGACTGGCGGTGACCCGCCTTCTTTCGCCGCGGGGCCGCGCGGCCCTTAAGCGTGTTGGTGGATGGCTGGAGGCAAGGCGCGTCGACGCGGCGGCCGCGACCGGCAGGGCGCGGCGGAACGGGTGTCGATGCGGGCTTGCACGGACGCCGGGGGCTCAGGCGACGCGGCGGGCGTCGGAGCGCTGGCCGGTCGCCGGATGTCCGGCGTCGGGCTTCGGCGTGTCGCGGCCGGGCGGGGGTTTTCGCGCCGTCGCGGATATAGAGCGGTCTTCACGGTCGTCGCGGATCTCTTGATCTCTGCGACGGCGTCAAAAATCTTATCGAGGAGGCGCTGTTGTCAATCTCTGTTGTCTGAGTTTTGACAACATAACCATGTATTCAGCAGTCTTTGCGGCGATGAAGGATGATCGATCATCTCAATTTCGAATTGTTTCATTCTGGAAAATATTGATACGCGCTATTCTCACCTTGTGAAACTACATCGCAGAAAGCGGGATTCGTCTTGCCAGGCGGGCGGCGTGAGCCTAGTGGACTGGCTCAGGCGGCAGGCGTCGACCGCGGGGCGGGCCTGTCTGGGAAGGGGAAACGGGAGGACCAGGATCACCGGCCTCGCAGGGCGCGCCAGGACGCGCGCGGCGGCGCCGGCGGACTTCACGGATAGGATCGAACTGAGCGTGGCGGGTTTGTTTGTGCGCCACCTGACATGTCGAGAAGAGGCTGGCCGGCTCAGCCCGGACGCCAGCGCATGGCGACCGCGATCTCGGTCTCCGACGGCGTCTCGACGAAGCCGGCCTTGCGATAAAGCGCCTGGGCGGGCGCGTTGTCGAACCCGACGTCCAGCGTGATCGACGCGGCGCCGGCCCGCGCGGCCGCGTCCTGGATCCACGCCATCAACCCAGAGCCCAGGCCAAGGCCCTGGGCCTCCGGCGCCAGCAGCAGGTCGATCAGCCGCCAGTCGGCGTGGGCGCGGTCCAGCAGCAGCTGCCCGGCCGGAACATCGCCCGCCAGCACCAGCCAGCGATCGGCCCTGGGATAGGCGCCGGCGACATGGATCTGCTGCAGGCGCAGCTGGTCGGCCATCATCGCCGTGACCTGCTCCCGCGGCCATCCCATCGCCAGGAACGCCGCGCCGCGGAAGGCCGCGTGCCATCGCGCCAGCAGTGGCGCGTCGCCGTCCTCGATGGCGCGGACGGCGACGTCGCGGGCCTGAAGCGCGGATGGAAGGGGCGGCATGTCGGAGGGTGATTTCATCGCGACGACTCGCGGGTGAATGGGCTAGATCGACGCATAGGTTGCGCTCCAGGCGCGATCCGCCAAGACAAGTTCAAGACAGACGAGGGGGATGCCATGCTGCTGCTGAAACCGGAAGATTTCGAACCCTGGGTGGGCAAGCAGGTGCGGGTAGCCACCATTCCGCATCCGGTCGAGATCACCCTGGCGGCGATCTTCCGTCCCGGCTTCGCGCACGACATCCGCGAGCCCTTCTCGCTGATGTTCGAGGCGCCGATGAACATCAACCTGATCGATGGCGCCTACGAGTTCGATTGCGGCAAGGGCGGTCCGCATACGATCGTGATCACCCAGCTGAAGCCGCTGCCGGGCGCCCGGGTCTACCAGGCCGTCTTCAACTGACGACACCGGCTCGGCCGGAAAAGTCCGATCCGGAATAGAAAACGCCGGCCCGTGGGCAGCCACGGGCCGGCGTCCTTGCATTTCCGCCGATTAGTTGCGCGAGGGGAAGATGCCCGCGACGCAGATGATCGACTGCAGGCCGAGATAGGGCTGCATGTTGTCGAACGGCGCGTTGTTGCCGGTGATGCCGACGGTGACGCTGCCGCCGATGCCGGTGACGCTGCCGGCGGCCAGGTTGACCGCGGTGCCCGTGGCGGCGGCCGGGGCGTAGACGCCGGCCTCGGTCAGGTTGATGGGGTCATAGGCGTTGCAGAGGTGCGCGCCGGCCGTCGGCTGGACGATCTGCGAGCCGTTGGCGACGTTGGCCAGAGCCGAGACGTTCACGGTCGGCGAACCCGTCGGGGTGAACACGGCGGCGTGGTTGTGAGCCGGCAGGTTGGTGATGTTCAGGGTGGTGGTCGGCGTGCCGGCCATCTCGCCCTGGACGTAAGACGGCAGGCCGGGGCCTTGGCCCGGGCCGACGAAGGTGCGGCTGCGCAGGTCCGGCAGGCCGAAAGTGGTCTGGCCGTTGCCGCCGAAGGTGGTCCCCAGCAGCGAGAACAGCGCGGTGTTCTGCGAGATCGCGATCAGTTGTCCGTTGGTGTACATGAAGTTGCGCGGGGCGAAGTTACCCGCGAACTGCACGATCATAGCCATATAGAAGTCCATGGCGTCAGGCCCTCCCACAATGTTGAGTTGCCAGGCTATACAGCGACGCCCGTAGCGCGCAAGACGCTCGTTTCATGCGGCTGCCCCAGCTCCGACCAGGCGCGCGGCAAGTCCCGGAAATCCCTTGATAACCGGTCACGCGTATCGGTGTCTCAACTTTGGGACACACTCTTGGCGCGCGATGTGACAATTCACACGGGAAACGCCTTGGGGCTGTGCATAATGTACGGCTACGTGTAATGGGCTGGTAATGCGCGCGGATGGAGAGTCCGGGGCGGACTACCGCGCGTGGATAATTGGGGTTTGGGGGAATTGATGTTCCAGGGGTGGCTGACCCGCGTCATGCGGGGTAACGCGACTGCAGTGCAGTCCGGCGAGGCGCAAGTGCAGCGTGGCCGTGAGCGCACGGTCATGCAGCGCGCGCGCTATCTGGTCATGGCCATGGTCGCCTTGCTGGCGGCCGCGGTGGGTCCCTCGGCCGCCTTCGCCTCGGCGTTCTGCGACGCGGTCAACGCCGGCGCCCTCGACCAGCAGACGGTCTACGTCGCCGGTACGCTCAACTCCACCAGCGCTCGGATGACCTCCAGTCTCCAGACGCTGAACGGTCTTCTCACCGACGCCTCGACCCACGGGGCCAGAGCCAGTTGGTACAACGGCGGGGCAAAATACGACGACAACCCCGGCGAGGTGATCACGGTCACCACCACGATCACCGGCACGGTCCTGGAGTCGCGCCTCTATCGCGGCGCGACCAGCGCCTCGATCGGCAACCTGGTCACCGGCAGCCAGCTGACCGCCAGCGGCAGCGTGTCCTACACGCTGACGGCCAATGAGTACGCGCTGGAGACGCGCATCGTCGGCTCGGGCACGTCTGACGGCACCGTCACGGTCACCGCCTCGTGCGTGGTCGCCCCGCCGGCGATCACCAACATCACGCCGACCCAAGGCCCCACCACGGGCTCCACCAGCGTGACGCTCACCGGCCTGAACTTCACCAACGCGACCCTGACGGTCGACGGCTCCACCGTGACGCCCACTCTGCTGAACGACACCACGATCACCTTCAACACCGCCGCGCACGCGGCCGGCGCCGTCGTGGTGGCCGTGACCACCGCCGGCGGCACGGCGACCACGGGATACACCTTCGTCGCGCCCCCCACCGTGACCTCGATCTCGCCGACCGCCGGCCCGCTGGGCGGCGGCACGTCGGTGACCATCAACGGCACGAACTTCTCCAACGCCACGGCCGTCACCTTCGGCGGCACGGCGGCGACCGGCTTCACCGTCATCAACCCCACCGTGATCACGGCCACGGCGCCGGCCGGCTCGGCCGGCACGGTCGACATCCGCGTCACCACCGTGGGCGGCACCAGCGCCACCAGCGCCGCCGACCAGTACACCTACATCGCCGCGCCGACGGTGACCTCGGTCTCGCCGACCGCGGGTCCGACAGGCGGCGGAACGACCGTGACGATCACCGGCACCGGCTTCGCGGCCGCGCCGGGAACGGGCGCCGTGAGGTTCGGCGCCAGCAACGCCACCTACACGATCAACAGCAACACCCAGATCACCGCCACCTCGCCGGCCAATTCGGCGGGCACCTACGACATCACGGTGATCACGCCCGGCGGCACCAGCGCCACCAGCGCGGCCGACCAGTACACCTATATCAATGCTCCGACCGTGACGTCGGTCTCGCCGACCGCGGGTCCGACCTCGGGCGGCACGACGGTGACCATCACCGGCACCGGCTTCGCGGCCGCGCCGGGAACGGGCGCCGTGAAGTTCGGCGCGACGAACGCCACCTACACGATCAACAGCGGCACCCAGATCACGGCGACGTCGCCGGCCAATTCGGCGGGCACCTACGACATCACGGTGACCACGCCGGGCGGGACCAGCGCCACCAGCGCGGCCGACCAGTACACCTATGTCGCGCCGCCGGTCGCCAGTTCGCAGACCTATGGGTCGATCGTCGCCTATAATACGGGCGCGAACCTGACGACGAACATCGACCTGTCACTCTATATTACCGGGGGCGGCACGCCGACCAACTACGCGGTCGGTTCGGCCACCACGGCCCAGGGCGGCAGCGTCAGCGTCAACAGCAGCGGCATCGCGACCTATACGCCGCCCGTCGGCTACCGGAACGCCAACGACAGCTTCACCTACACGGCGACCAACATCGGCGGCACCTCGGCGCCGGCGACGGTCACCGTCACGATCGGCAATCCGACGATCACGGTGACCCTGCCGTCGGCCACGGCCACGGTCGAGCGGGTCTATAACGCCGGCAACGCGGCCGTGACCTTCTCGGGCGGCCGTGCGTCCTACACCGTCAACTCCATCAACGGCCTGCCCTCGGGCCTGACCTATTCTGGCGGCGTCATCAGCGGCACGCCGGCGGCGCAGGGGGTCTTCACCGTCACCGTCAATGTCACCGACAGCTCGCTGGGCGCGGGTCCCTATAACGCCAACACCACGGCGACCCTGACGGTCGGCCTGCCGCCGGCCCCGGTGGTCTCGTCCTTCAACATCAACGGTCTGACCTACAACGCCGGTTCGGCCACGGCGACGACCTTCAGCGCGTCCTCGCACGCCACCGAAAGCCCGACCGGCTATCAGGTCGGCGCGACGCTGTACGGGGCGACGGTCAGCGTCGATAGCGCCGGCCTGATGAGCTACACCCCGCCGGTCGGCTTCCGCGGCACCGACAGCTTCAACTACGTCGCCACCAACGCCGGCGGCACGTCGAACATCGGCCAGGTCTTCGTGACCGTGAACGACCCGGTGTTCTCGGTCACCCTGCCGGCCTCCACCGGCACGGTCGGCGACGTCTACAACAGCGGCGGCCTGGCCGTGACCATGAGCGGCGGCAACCCGCCCTATAATAACTTCCAGGCCACGGGCCTGCCCGCCGGCCTGACGATCAGCACCTCGGGCGTCATCAGCGGCACCCCGACCACGGCGACCAACGCCACGGTCGTCATCACCGCCACCGACAGTTCGGGCGGCAACGGCAGCTACACCAGCACGGCCTCGGCCTCGCTGAACATCGCCGCGCCGACCATCGCCCTGTCGCCGGCTTCGGGCGCCCTGCCGGACGGCCAGGCGGGCGTCTCCTACAGCCAGCTGATCACCAGCACGGGCGGCATCGCGCCGATCACCTACTCGCTCACGGGCGCCCTGCCTCCCGGCGTGAGCCCGCCGGTCGGCGGCGTCATCTCGGGTACGCCGACGGCGACGGGGACCTACAGCTTCACGGTCACCGGCGCCGACAGCAGCGGCAACGCCTATACCGGCTCGGCCAACTACAGCATCACGGTGGCCGCGCCGACGATCACCCCGTCGACGACGCCGCTGCTCTCGGGCACGGTCGGCGTCGCCTACAGCGACGACGTGACCGCCACCGGCGGCAACGCGCCCTATACCTTCGCTCTGGACACCGGCCTGCTGCCGCTCGGCGTGACCTTGAACACCGCCAATGGCAGGATTTCCGGCACGCCGACGGAGGCGGGTTCGTTCCCGATCACGATCCGGGTCACGGACTCGACCACCGGCGGCACGTATTCGGGCACGCAGTCCTACACCCTGGTCATCAACGCGCCGACGATCACCCTGTCGTCGACCACGCTGCCCAACGCGACGATCGCTCAAGTCTATAGCGCGAGCGGCGCGCCGATCACGGCCACCGGCGGCACGGCCCCCCACAGCTACGCGGCCACCGGCCTCCCGGCCGGCCTGACGATCAACGCCACGAGCGGCGTCGTCTCGGGCACGCCGACGGCGGGCGGCAACTTCAACTTCAGCGTCACCGCCACCGACAGCTCGACGGGCGCGGGCGCGCCGTTCACCGGCACGCAGAGCTACACCCTGGTCGTCGATGCTCCGGCGATCGTGGTCTCGCCGACCAACCCGACCCTGACCTCGGTCGCGGCGGGCGTTGCGGTGAACACCCAGTTCACGGCGGCCGACGGCGTCGGTCCCTACACCTACTCGGTCGGTACGGGCCTGCCCCCGGGCGTCACCCTGTCGGGCGACAGCCTGACGGGCGCGGCCACCGCCGTGGGGACCTACACCTTCACCATCACGGCGCGGGACTCCAGCACCGGCGCTGGTCCGTACACGGGCCAGCGCGCCTACACCCTGACCATCGGCGCGCCGGTGATCACGGTCTCGGGCTCGCTGCCCAACGGCCAGTCCGGCGTCGCCTACGGCAGCCACACGCTGACCGCCAGCGGCGGCACCGCGCCCTACACCTACGCGGCCTCGGGCGCCCTGCCCGTCGGCCTGACCCTGTCGCCCACCGGCACGCTTTCGGGCACGCCGACGGAAGCGGGGACGTTCAACATCACGGTCACGGCCACGGACTCGACGGCGGGGGGCTCCTTCCTCGGCAGCGCGGTCTTCACGGTCACGATCGCGCCGCCGACCCTGGCGGTGACCACGACCAGCCTGCCGGCCCTGACGGCCGGTGCGCCCTACACGGCCACCCTCGCCGCCAGCGGCGGCGTGGCTCCCTACGCGTACGAACTGACGACCGGCCCGGCCTCGCTGCCGGCGGGCCTGACCCTGGCCGCCAACGGCCAGATCAGCGGCACGCCGACGGCTTCGGGGAGCTTCAACTTCTCGATCCGGGCCAATGACTCCACCACGGGGACCGCCGCGCCGTTCTTCAGCCCGGCGCAGCCCTTCAGCGTCACCGTCGGGGCTCCGGTCCTGGTGGTGAACCCGTCGGCCCTGCCGGCGGCCACCCAGCACAGCGCCTACAGCCAGGTGATCACCGCCAGCGGCGGTACGGCGCCCTACACCTACACGGTCGTCGGCGCCCCGGTGGCCGGCCTGACCCTGAACCCCTCGACCGGCGAGCTTTCGGGCGCGCCGACCGCCGTGGGCTCGTTCAACCTCACCGTCCGTGTCCAGGACTCCACGACCGGCGGAACGCACTTCGTCGACCAGCCCTATACGCTGGCGGTGAACGCGCCGGCGCCGCCGACCCCGGGCGCGGTCTCCCTGACCGTGGCCGCCAACAGCACCGCCAACGTGGTCACCCCGTCGCTGAGCGGCGTCCCGGCGACCTCGGTCGCCGTCGCCGCCGCCCCGGCTCACGGGACCGCGACGGTCAACGGCATGGCCTTCGACTACACGCCGACGGCCGGCTTCTCGGGTACGGACACCTTCACCTACACCGCCTCGAACGCGGGCGGGGCCTCGGCTCCGGCCACGGTCACGATCACCGTCACCGCCCCGACCCTGGTGGTCGCCGGCGCGCCGGTGGACGGCATCGTCGCGGTCGCCTATCCCGGCGCGACCTTCACGGCCTCGACCGGCACGGCGCCCTACACCTTCGCGGGGGCTGCCCTGCCCCCGGGCCTGGTGCTCAACGTCACGACCGGCGTCCTTTCGGGGACTCCGACCGCGGCGGGGACGTTCAACGCGGTGATCTCCGCCACCGACGCCTATGGCGCCGTGGGCTCGACCACCTTCCCGATCAACATCCTGGCCCCGGTGGTGACCATCACCAGCCCCGCCGCCGGCTCGCTGCCGACCGCGACGGCCTATGTCGCCTACAGCCAGACCTTCACGGCCACGGGCGGCGCCACGCCTACCAGCTTCGCGGTCACCGCCGGCGCCCTGCCGCCCGGCCTGACCCTGAGCGCTTCGGGCGTGCTGTCGGGCCAGGCCACGACGGTGGGGACCTACAACTTCTCCGTCACGCCTAGCGACGGCTCGGCCTCGCCCGGTCCCTATCCGGGTCCGGCCGTCGCCTACAGCCTGGTGGTGATCGCTCCGACCCTGACCCTGGGTCCGAACTCGCTGCCGGCCGCCGACTACGGCGTCGCCTACAGCCGGACCTTCCAGGCCGTCGGCGGCGTGCCGCCCTACACCTACTCGGTCACCGCCGGCGCCCTGCCGACCGGTGTCACGCTGAACGCCTCGACCGGCGAGCTCTCGGGCACGCCGATGGAGGAGGGGACCTTCCCGCTGACGGTGCGGGCCACCGACTCCGCCGGCGGTTCGGGTCCGTTCTCGGCCAGCGTCAACGTCACCCTGACGGTCAACCGCGCCCCGGCGCCGGTGGTCGAGCCGACCAGCACGACCACGCCGGCCGGTTCGCCGACCACCGTCGACGTGTCGAACCTGATCGACGGCTTCTACGACTCGGTCGTGATCGTGGATCCGCCGCAGCACGGCACTGCCGTGGTCAACGGCGGGGCTTCGCGGATGCGTTCGCAGTCCGGCTCGGGCACGGTGACCATCACCTACACCCCGAACCCGGGCTACTACGGTCCCGACAGCTTCACCTACGCGGCCTCCGGGCCGGGTGGGACCTCGACGCCGGCCGCGATCAGCGTGGCCGTCGCCGCCCCGGCTCCGGTCGTGGTCGCCGACGCCGCGAGCCTCAACGCCAACGCCTCGGTGGTCATCCCGGTGACCGCCAACGACACCGGCCCGATCACGACCATCGCCATCGCCACGGCTCCGACCAACGGCACGGCGACGATCGCGGGCCTGGAAGTGACCTATGTCCCGGCCGCGAACTTCTTCGGTACGGACACCTTCACCTACACGGCGACCGGCCCCGGCGGCTCGGGTGGTCCGGCGACGGTCACCGTCACGGTCAACCCGCTGGCGGTCCCGACCCAGTCGGCCCAGACGATCACCGTCCTGGCCGGCCAGTCGGTGACCCTGGCCGCCACCCAAGGCGCTACCGGCAGCCCCTTCACGGGCGTGACGGTGGTGACCGCTCCGGGCAAGGGCACGGCCGTCGTCAACGGCGAGACCATCGTCTACACCCCGGCCACCGGCTTCCAGGGCCCGTCGGACAGCTTCACCTACCGGATCAACAATCCGTTCGGTGCGTCCAACCCGGTTCCGGTGACCGTCACCGTCAATCCCGCGCCCCTGACGGCGCCGCCGATCACCGTCGAGATCCTCGCCGGCCAGAAGGCGGTCGTTAACCTGGTGGCCGGGGCCAGCGGCGGGCCGTTCACCGGCGCGGCGGTGGCGTCGATCACGCCCGCCAACTCCGGCGCGGCCGTGGTGACCAGCCCCTCGTCGGGCGCCTATACCCTGACCTACACCCCCGACAACGCCTTCGCGGGCACGGCGGTGGTGACCTACACCCTGAGCAACGCCTTCGCGACTTCGGCCCCCGGCCGGATCACCGTGATCGTCACGGCTCGTCCGGATCCGTCGAAGGATCCGGAAGTGAAGGGTCTGATCGCGGCCCAGGACGCGGCGGCTGTCCGCTTCGCCGACGCCCAGATCAGCAACTTCAACCGTCGCCTCGAGCAGCTGCACAACGGCGGCGGCGCGGGTCGCGGGTTCGGGGTCAGCGTCAGCGGCGGTCGCACCGAGCGCGATGACGGACTGGAGGCGCGCGAGCGGTTCCGCAAGTACGCCAGCCTCGGCATGAACGACGCGGTCGATCCGTCCAGCCCGCTGCTGCCTGCCGACACGGCTGGCTACACCGAGAAGGACGACGGCGAAGACGGCCAGGCCGGTCCCAAGCGCTGGGGCGTCTGGGCGGCTGGTTCGGCGGACTTCGGCATGCGTGACGCGGTCGGGTCGCAAAGCGGCTTCCGCTTCACCACCGACGGCCTGACCGGCGGCGTCGACTACCGGGTGAACCAGGACTTCGCCTTCGGCCTGGGTCTCGGCTACGGCCGCGACTCCAGCCGGATCGGCAAGTCGGGCACCAAGAGCAAGGCCGAAAGCTACAGCGCCGGCCTCTACGCCAGCCTGAAGACGGGCGAGAAGACCTTCGTCGACGGGGTCCTCGGCTACGGCACGCTCGACTTCGACACCCGCCGCTACGTCACCTCGACGGGCGAGCTGGTGAACGGCGAGCGTGACGGCGACCAGGTGTTCGCGGCCCTGACCTTCGGGATGGAGCACCGGACGCAGACCAGCCTGCTGTCGCCCTATGGCCGCGTCGCCTACAGCCGCTCGAACCTGGACAAGTTCTCGGAAGACGGCGGTGGCCCCTTCGGCCTGACCTACCATGCCCAGACGGTGAAGAGCCTGACGGGTACGCTGGGTCTGCGCGGCGAGTTCCTCCGCAAGACCTCGGCCGGCCTGCTGGCTCCGCGGTTCCGGGTGGAGTACTCGCACGACTTCGAGAAGGCCAACGACGCCCTGCTCAACTACACCGACTGGGTGGGCGGGCCGACCTACCGCCTGACGGTGGATCCGATCGACCGCGACCAGCTGCGGCTGGAGCTCGGGGCCGACCTGACCATCAAGAGCGGCCTCAAGCTGGGCCTGGACTTCGACAACATGGTCACGAAGGACAGCGACAGCCAGGGCGTCAGACTGACGGTCCAGTCGCCCTTCTGATCGAGGGCGAAGAACTGAACTAAGGAGGGCGGCGCCGGAAACGGCGCCGCCCTTTCTTTTGCTAAAGCTCCTCCCTCGCTTTAGCGGGGAAGGTGGCGCGCTGCGGATACGCAGCGTGACGGAGGGGGCGAGTGACAGAGCTCGGCGTCCAGTCTCACCCCCTCCACCACTTCGTGGTCCCCCTCCCCCGCAGGCGGGGGAGGAGCCTGCAAACCCCAAACGAAAACGCCCGGCGGGTCGGTCCCGCCGGGCGTTCGTTGCTTCAGGCTGTGATGGCGCGGCTCGCCGCGCCCGGGACCTAGCGGTCGAAGTTGCGGGCCAGCAGGAAGCCGAACACCGCGCCGGCCACGAAGGTCCCCAGGGCCAGGGCCAGGGGGTGCTCCTCGGCGGCCTTGTGGGCGGCCTCGGCCTTGGGCTTGGACCAGGCGACGGCGGCGTCGGTCTTGTCGTGCACGTACTCGCGGGCGACCTGGGTCTTCTCGGCGGTCGTCTCGGCGATGGTGGCGGCGGCCTTCTTGACGGCGGCGGTGGCCTTGGCGGCGGTCTTCTTGGCGCTGGCCTTGGCTGCGTTGGCGTCGCCGGCGAGGTCGGTCTTGATGGTGGCGTCGGTCATCGGCGTCTCCCGGTGTGAAAGGGCGTGTTCCCAAAAGTCTGTTCCGGGGCGCGACGCGAGCGCGCCTCCAGGCGTCTGGAGACTAACACCTGGCGAGCCGGTTTGGTTCGGGCAAGAGGCGATCGCGCACGTTTTGCGCGAACCCGCCGCCAGGCTCCAGCGACCGGCCTCCCCCTAGTTGTCGCGGACGACCTTCAGCACCGCCTCGCCATAGCGGTCGAGCTTGCCCTGGCCCACGCCGCCGGACTTGCCCAGGGCCGCCAGGGTCAGCGGCCGGGCGGCGGCGATCTCGGCCAGGGTCGCGTCGTGGAAGATGACGTAGGGCGGCACGTGCTGGGCCGATGCCTGGTCCTTGCGCCAGGCGCGCAGGGCCTCGAACAGCATCTGGTCGCCCGGCGGAACGGTCAGGGCCTGGCGCCGGCGCAGACTCTTGCCGCCGCCGCTTCCACCCTTGCTCCCGGCGTCCCCGCCCGGGGCCTGGCGCAGCGACACCTGCCGCTCGCCGCGATAGACCTGGCGCACGCCCTCGCCGTCGCCAAGACCGATCAGCGGGCGGCCCTCGTTGGGGTCCTCGCGCAGCAGGCCTTCGAACACCAGGGTGTCGAGCAGGTCGCGCCAGCCCTGGGGGCTGAACTCCTTGCCGATGCCGAAGGTCGACATCTGGGCTTCCTGTTGCGTGACGTCCTTGGTCTTGCCCAGCAGGTGGTCGACCAGCCGGCCGCGCCCGAACCGGCCGCCCAGGCGGTGGGCGGCCGACAGGGCCTTCTGGGCGGCCTGGCTCGCATCTATTCCTGTCGGGGGCGAGACACAGATGTCGCAGGTCCCGCAGCGCTCCACGCCCTCCTCGCCGAAATAGCGGCGGACGGCGGCGGCGCGGCAGGTCATGCCTTCCAGCATGGCGTAGAACTGCCGCAGCTTGCGGCTCTGCACCTGCTTGACCTCGTCGGGGGCCTCGCGGGCGTCGATGCGGCGACCGGCCCAGGCCAGGTCCGCGCTGCTGTAGAGGGTAATGCCCTCGGCCGGCTGGCCGTCGCGCCCGGCGCGGCCGATCTCCTGCCAGTAGGCCTCGATGGCTGCCGGCGGATCGGCGTGGATCACGAAGCGGACGTCGGGCTTGTCGACCCCCATGCCGAAGGCGATGGTCGCCACCATCACCGCCTCGTCGGCCTCGAGGAACTGCTCCAGGCGGCGGGCGCGGACGGTCTTGTCGAGGCCGGCGTGATAGGCCAGGGCCGGCACGCCGTTGTCGATCAGCATCTGGGCCAGCTTCTCGGTCGAATCCCGGCTGCCGGCATAGACGACGCCGGCGCGGCCCGGCCGCTCGGTGACCAGTTCGATGACCCGGTCGTGGCCCTTGCCGCGCTTGCGCTCGGCGTTGAGGGCCAGTTCGGGCCGGGCGAAGCTGTCGACGAACTCGGCCGCGCCCTGCAGGCGCAGTTCCATGCGGATGTCGTCGCGGGTGCGGGCGTCGGCCGTGGCGGTCACCGCCAGGCGCGGGACGTTCGGGAACACCTCGGCGATGCGGCCCAGCATCCGGTACTCGGGCCGGAAGTCGTGGCCCCACTGGCTGACGCAGTGGGCCTCGTCGACGGCGACCAGCGACAGTTGCAGGCGCGACAGCCGCTCCAGCATCCAGCCCTGCATCAGCCCTTCGGGCGATAGGTAGAGCAGATCAAGCTGCCCCGCCTCGATGCGCCGCCAGATCTCGGCGCGCTCCTCGGGCAGGGTGTTTGAATCCAGGCGCTCGGCGGCGACGCCGGCCTGCTGCAGGCCCGCCACCTGGTCGGCCATCAGCGCGATCAGCGGCGAGACGACGAGGCCCAGGCCCGGGCGGACGAGGGCGGGGATCTGGTAGCAGAGGCTTTTCCCGCCGCCGGTGGGCAGCACCGCCAGGGCGCTGCGCCCTTCCAGCAGCTCGCCGACCACCTGCGCCTGCAGGCCGCGGAAATCCTGGTGGCCGAAGGTGTGGCGCAGGACATCGCGCGCGGCGTCGAGCGAGGGCGGGGAGGCGAGGGCGGTGGACACGGCGCTCTTTTGGCAGGGGCGAGACTCCCCGCCAAGGCCGGAAACGGCGGATTTCTAAAAGACCCTCTCCCGGAGGGAGGGTGAGGGGCCCGCGCGTAGCGTGGGAGGGTGAGGGGGTACGCTGCTGGCCGGCGTGCCGGCACGCCGTCGACCGTTCCTAACCCCTCATCCGACCTGCTTCGCAGGCCACCTTCTCCCTCCAGGGAGAAGGATCAGGAGACCGGACGGGAATAGAGCCCTCAAGGCACGCCCCGGCCGGTTCTCCCCCGCTTGGTTAAACCGCGTTCACCTCTCGTCAATTCTATCGCGTGTTTGGTCGCTGTGAGCTATGACACCGCCACGCGGGCGGGGCTAACGAGACCTAGGGTTACAGATGGCTAACGGCGCCTTCGGCGGAAACAAGCCGGCGAAGACTCAACGCACGCCTCTCCAGGCGCTGCTGTACTGGACGACGGTCCTGGGCGTATGGGGGCTGATCTTCGTGGTCACCTTCTTCGCGGTGTTCGCGCGCGACCTGCCCGACACCTCCAAGCTCTACGACGTCACCCGCCAGCCCTCGATCAACTACCTGGATCGCTCGGGCGCCCTCCTGGCCGTGCGCGGCAGCCAGTACGCGCCGCCGGTCGACATCGACGCCCTGCCCGAATACGTGCCGGCCGCCTTCGTCGCCATCGAGGACCGCCAGTTCTACCACCACTTCGGGTTCAACCCGTGGGGCATCGCCCGCTCGCTGATCTGGAACATCACCCATGACGGCGGCCCCCAGCGCGGTGGCTCGACCATCACCCAGCAGCTGGCCCGCAACCTGTTCCTCAGCCCGGCCCAGAACTACAAGCGCAAGGCCCAGGAGCTGATCCTGGCCGTCTGGCTGGAACTGAAGTTCAGCAAGAAGCAGATCCTGGCCCTCTACATGAACCGGGTCTATTTCGGCGCCGGCGCCTACGGCATCGAGGCCGCCTCGCAGCGCTACTTCAACAAGCCCGCCAAGGACCTGACCATCGGCGAGGCCGCCCTGCTGGCCGGCATGATGAAGGGCCCGGCCCGCTACTCGCCGGTCAGCGCCAGCGAGCGCGCCGCGCGCCGGGCCACCGTCGTGCTCGACGAGATGGTGCGCCTGAAGGCCATCACCCCCGAGCAGCGCGACGAGGCCTTCAAGACCCCGGTGCAGGTGTCGGCCACCCTGGCCAACCAGCGCGCCCAGTATTTCACCGACTATGTCGACGCCCAGGTGCGCTCGCTGGTCGGCGAGCCGACCGAGGACCTGGTGGTCGAGACCACGCTGGACCTGCCGATCCAGGTCGCGGCCGAGCGCGCCGTGCAGCTGGGCGTCGAGGGCCACCTCAAGCAGGGCGTCCAGCAGGCCGCCCTGGTGGCCATCGACGGCGAGGGCCGCATCCGCGCCTATGTCGGCGGCGAGGACTACGGCCAGAGCCAGTTCGACCGCGCCACCAGCGCCCGCCGCCAGGCCGGCTCGGCCTTCAAGCCGTTCGTCTACCTCACCGCCATGGACCAGGGCCGCAATCCCAGCGTCATGGTGGTCGACGAGCCGGTGAAGATCGGCAACTGGGAGCCGCGCAACTACACCAACACGTTCCTGGGCCCCATGACCCTGCAGACGGCCCTGGCCCAGTCGATCAACACGGTCGCCGCGCGCCTGGCCAACGAGGTCGGCACCAGCAACGTGGCCGCCACCGCTCGACGCCTGGGGATCACCAGCAAGATCCAGCTCGACCCGTCGATGGCGCTCGGCGCCGTCGAGGTCAGTCCGCTGGAAATGGCCCAGGCCTACGCCCCGTTCGCCAACGGCGGTTTCCTGGCCAAGGGCTACGGCATCGAGCGCATCCGCACCGCCTCGGGCAAGGTCCTCTACGACCACAGCGTCGACAAGCAGCCGCGCCCGTCGGTGATCGGCTCGCCGTCGCTGCAATACATGAACCAGATGATGCGCCAGGTGGTGAACGGCGGCACCGGCGGCCGCGCCAAGGTCGCCGGCTACGACATCGCCGGCAAGACCGGCACCACCAGCGACTACAAGGACGCCTGGTTCGTCGGCTACACGGGCGGCTTCGTCGCGGCGGTGTGGACCGGCAAGGACGACAACACCGCCATGAAGCGCGTCAGCGGCGGCGGCCCGCCGGCCGAGATCTGGAAGGTGTTCATGAGCTCGGCCCTGCCGCGCCTCAAGGCCACCCCGATCCCCGGCGGCACGGCCGAACCCCCGCCGCCGGTCGAGGATCCGATCGGCGACATCCTCGGCGACGGCGAGACCCCGACCGCCGATCCGGGCGCGACGGCGCCGCCCGCCGGAACCCCGCCGGCCCAGACGGCGCCGGAACTGCCTTACTAGACAAGACCCATCGCCCCGGATGTCACCCGACATCCGGGGCGTTCCGTTACATCCGGGGCGTTCCGTTTCAGGGGTGAGCCTTCACCAGGCTTTTCGGCGCCACGATCGTCCAGGCGGTGCGCAGCAGTCCCGCCAGTTCGTCGGCCTCGATCGCCGCCAGCCGCACCAGCACCGCGGGATAGCCGCGATAGTGGTCGTCGTCGAAGAAGCGCTCGGGCGCGGCCTCGATCAGCATCTGCTTGGTCTCGATCAGGCAGCGCACGGCGATGACGCCGGGGACGAGGACGCGCTTGGCCTTGGGCGCGGGCCGGGCCAGATAGCCCCAGGCCAGCCCCTTGCCGCGCACGGCATAGGCGATCTGCTGGCCGTTCAGGCCTTCCTCGACCTCGGGAAGCGCCGTGGCCAGGGTGCGCAGGGTGTCGTCATCGACCATGAAGGGATGAGGCGCCTTTCTCCTCCCCCGTGCAACGGGGGAGGTGGCGCGGCGCGGATACGCGCCGTGACGGAGGGGGCGAGGGACAGAGCGCCGAGCCCGGTCTCGCCCCCTCCACCGCTTCGAGGTCCCCCTCCCCCGTTTCACGGGGGAGGAGAGGGTGTTGGGGGCCTTGCGCGCCCTCATCCGACCAACAGCGTAAACCGTTGTTAAGGCTCACTGTTAAGGTCTGCGACACCTCTCCGAAAGCCGGTGTTTACCCCCTCGCTGTATCACTCTGAACCAACAAGAGTCGCTCTCCATGTGGGCGCGGCCGGTTCTGGTGGATGGCCTTCAATGACCAAGACGGTGCTCGTCGTCGACGACGATCCGACCCAACGTCGACTGATCCAGGCGGTGCTGGAGCGCGAAGGTTTCGCGGTCTGCCACGCCGAGAACGGCGACGCGGCCATGGCGCACCTGGCCGCCGGCGCGCCGGCCGACGTGATCCTGCTGGACCTCGTCATGCCCGGCCTGCCCGGCCAGGAGGCGCTGAAGGAGATGCGCGCGCGCGGCTACGCCCAGCCGGTGATCGTGCTGACCGCCAGCGGCGGCGTCGACACCGTGGTCAAGGCCATGCAGGCCGGCGCCACCGACTTCTTCATCAAGCCGGCCAGCCCGGAGCGGATCACCGTGTCGATCCGCAACGCCCTCTCGATGGGCGACCTCAAGGGCGAGGTCGACCGCCTGAACAAGCGCGTCTCGGGCCGCACCACCTTCTCCGACCTGATCGGAACCTCGCCGGCCATGACCATGGTCAAGCGCATCGGCGAGCGCGCCGCCAAGAGCGCCATTCCGGTGCTGATCACCGGCGAGAGCGGCGTCGGCAAGGAGCTGATCGCCCGCGCGGTGCACGGCTCGTCCGACCGCGCCGGCAAGCCGTTCGTGGCGGTCAACTGCGGCGCCATTCCCGAGAACCTCGTGGAGTCGATCCTGTTCGGCCACGAGAAGGGCAGCTTCACCGGCGCGTCCGACAAGCACTCGGGCAAGTTCAAGGAAGCCGACGGCGGCACCCTGTTCCTCGACGAGGTCGGCGAGCTGCCGCTCGACGTCCAGGTCAAGCTGCTGCGCGCGCTGCAAGAGGGCGAGATCGACCCGATCGGCTCCAAGCGCTCGGTCAAGGTCGACGTCCGCATCGTCTCGGCCACCAACCGCGACCTGTCGGCCGCCGTCGCCCAAGGCCTGTTCCGCGAGGACCTCTACTACCGCCTGAACGTCTTCCCGGTGGAGGCGCCCAGCTTGCGCGAACGCCGCGAGGACATCCCGGCCCTGGTCGAGGCCTTCGTTCGCCGCTTCAACATCGAGGAAGGCAAGCGCGTGGTCGGGGCCTCGCCCGAGACCCTGCAGATCCTCTGCGCCTTCGACTGGCCCGGCAACGTGCGCCAGCTGGAGAACGCGGTCTATCGCGCCATCGTGCTGGCCGACGCGCCCTACCTGCAGCCCTACGACTTCCCGGCCATCTCGGGCGTCGTGGCCCCGCCGCTGGAGCCGTCGCCGATCGAGCCCCTGCCGATGATGATCCAGGCCGCCGCCGTCCATGCCGAGACCGGCGCGCTCGGCGAGGCTCCGGTGCGCATCCTCGACGGCCACGGCCACCTGCGGACCCTGGAGGAGATCGAGCGCGACCTCATCCAGCACGCCATCGAGGTCTATGCCGGCCACATGAGCGAGGTGGCCCGCCGCCTGGGCATCGGCCGCTCGACCCTCTACCGCAAGGTCCGAGAGCAGGGCATCGACGTCGACGTCAAGGAAGCCTCGTAGGAGGCGAGGGCAGGGCGCCCGCTAGGCGCGCCCGCCTTGGCCCCAGCGGGCGACCAGGGCGATCGGCGCGCCCACCAGCAACAGGTGCGCCCCGAGATTGTTGATGAAGCGGGGCCAGGCGAAGGCGGCGGCCGGGCCTACCTGGCTCAGCGGCAGCACGACATGGTTCATGACCACATAGGTCGCCGCGCCATAGGCCAGGCCCATCAGCAGCGGCCTGCGGACCAGCACGGGCAGGCGCCGGGCGGCCAGCACGTAGAGCGCCGCCATCACCGCCATGATGAAGTAGTGCAGGAAGAGGCCCAGGGCCGCCGTCCCTGCGCCGCCCTGGAAGGCCGCCTTGCCCAAGAGGCCGCTGGCGATCGACTGCAGGATCCGCTGCGGCGGCACGGCCTTGGTCACGCCCCAGAAGGTGAAGGCGTCCAGGATGTCCAGCGTGCCGGCCAGCAGGGTGGCGACGGCGATGACGAGCAGCACGGGGCGCGTCGCGCCGCGGTCGACAGCCATTGACCGGTTCCTCCCCCGTCTGTAGCGGCGAGGCTATTCCGCCGAACGGCGTTCGGCAATCAGCCGCCTTCCAGGTCGTGCTTCAGGCGGTTGAGCAGGTCGGCGGCGGCCAGGGCGTAGGGGCCGATCCAGCGGTCGTGGATGTCCTGGAAGGGGCCGGCGTCCAGGTGGTTCCAGCGCACCCGGCCCTCGCGCCGCACGACGATCAGCCCGGCCCGTTCCAGCACGCCCAGGTGCTGCATGACGGTGCAGCGGTCCAGGGTTCCGGAAAAGTGTTCGCACAGATCTCCCGTCGTGCGTGGGGCGGCCTTCATCAGGTCCAGCATCTGCCGCCGCCGGGAGTCGGCCAGGGCCTTGAACAGCAGGTCGTCTTGGGCGGCGCTTGACATGTTATAGAATTATAACATTACATGCCGGCGTTCGCCAAGGGAGGACCGCCATGTCCAGCGACGCCAGATCCGACGAGACCCCGCTGGCCTTCGAGGTGCAGCTGAAGATCCGCAAACCGGCCGCCGACGTCTTCGACGCCGTCGTCGATCCCAAGAAGCTCAGCGGCTATTTCCTGCGCGAGGGCAGCGGCCCCCTGGTCGCCGGAACCACCGTGCTCTGGCAGTTCCCCGAGTTCGAGGAGCGCTATCCGGTGGTCGTGCGCGAGGTCGCGGCCCCCGAGCGCATCGTGCTGGAATGGGGCTCGGCGATCGCCGGCGACCCCGACACCCGGGTGGTGATGACCTTCGTGGCGCTCGATGCGGCAAACACCATGGTCAAGATCAGCGAGTCCGGCTGGCCGCACAGCCCCGAGGGCCTGAAGGCCTCGCACGGCAACGCCGGCGGCTGGATGCACATGATGGCCGCGATGAAGGCCTATCTGGAATACGGGATAAACCTGCGCGAGGGCGGGGCGTTCTAGGAGGGGCGATTGGCTCCGCCCCCAACCTCCCGTCATTCCCGCCCTTGTGGCGAGAACCACTGGTTCCGTTCGCACGTGAAGCGCTAGCGGCGTGCTCGGCACGCCGCCTCATCTGCCCTTGCGGCTGACAGAGGGGTTCCCGCCACAAGGGCGGGAATGACGGGCGTTGAGGGGGGTGAGCGATCGCCTACCCCTCGTCCTCTTCCGTCTCGACCTCCGCCTCCGGCCGCCCCTTGCGGGCGAAGCCCTTGCCGCGCTTCATCGGCTTGCGCTCGCCCTTGGCCTTGGCGGTGATTTCCTTGAGCTTGATGGTCTGGTTGACCGACAGGGCCTGGCCGGCGCCGCCCTTTTCCGGGTCGCCGAACGCTCGCCCATAGGTCTCGATGCGCTGGGCCACCGAGCCCAGGAATTCGCCTTCCCAGTCGGAGAGCTCGATCCCGCCCTTGTCGGCCATCCGCCTGGCCTTCTTGAGGGCGCTCAGCGCGGCCTTTCGGGCCTGGGCGCGGGGGTCCGGGGCTTTTCGATCGGGCGGCTTGGCGCGCATGACGTCAGCCTAGCAAAAAGGCCCTCTCCGGGGAGAGGGCCTTTTCAAAATCAGATCTCGCCGATGGCCGAGAGGTAGAGATCGAGGATGGCGTCCTCTTCCTGGCGCTTGGCGCGGTCGGTCTTGCGCAGGCGCACCACCTTCTTGAGCACCTTGACGTCGAAGCCGTTGCCCTTGGCCTCGAGGTAGACTTCCTTGATCTGCTCCATGATCTCGGCCTTCTCGACCTCGAGGCGCTCGACGCGCTCGATGATCGACTTCAGCTGGCCCTGGGCGGTGGAGTTCAGAACGTCGGCGTGCGGGATGGCGTCGTCGGCCATGGAGATCTCTCGCGAAAAGGGGCTGAAAACCGGAGGCGCGGAAACTAGTGCCTGCGCGGGCCGAGGGAAAGCCGATTCAGAGCAGGCCGTGGGCTTGAATCACAGGTCGCAGGGCGGCCGGGTCGACGAAGTGATGGACGTGGAAGCCCATCGCCCGCGCCGCCTCGATGTTGGCGGCGCTGTCGTCAACGAAGAGCAGGTCGGCGGGCGACAGGTCGGTGCGCTCCAGGGCGATCTCGTAGATCCGGCGTTCGGGCTTGATGGTGCGTTCGACGGCCGAGACCACCGGATCGCGCAGGTGGCGGAAGGCGGGGCTCATGGCCTGGACGCCCGGCCAGGCCTCGCTGGACATGTTGGTCAGGGCGTACTGCGCCACGCCGGCGGCGGCCAGGTCCTCGATCAGGGATTCGGTCTCGGCGATCGCGCCCGAGAACATCTCGTCCCAGCGGGCCCACCAAGCGGCAAGGTGCTCGGCGTGTTCGGGAAACTCGGCCGCGCGCAGGGCGATGTTCTCCCCGAAGGAGAGGCCCCGGTCGGTTTCGCTGTGCCAGTCCATGGTCCCGACATGCGAAAGGAACCGGTCGAGATCGGCCGGTTCCTTGAAGATCTTCGCGTAGAGCGTGCGCGGGTTCCAGCGCACGATGACGTTGCCGACGTCCCAGAGCATGGCCCTGGGAGACGCAGGCGGCGTCATCAGCCCTGCTTGGCCTTGAAGCGCGGGTCGGTCTTGTTGATGATGTAGATGACGCCCTTGCGACGCACCATCTTGCAGTCGCGGTGGCGACCCTTCAGCGACTTCAGCGAGCTGCGAACCTTCATGACCGTCTCTGTTGTCAGCGGAGAGGTTCGGGCGCGCCATCAAGCTCGCCGGAACATCCGGATGTTTCGGAGGGCGTGCGTATAGGCAAGACGGGGCGATGAGTCAATCGGCCAAGGCCCCGCTGCGCGCAGCCGTCGCGCCGTGTTGCGCTCAAGCCCCGGTCGGGGCGACGGGCTTGAACGACAGCCCCTTGGGCGGGGGCGGGCCGAAAGCGTTGTCGGCCGCCTGGCCGGGCAGGCCGCCCAGGGCCGACAGCAGCACCGGAAGCACCAGAACCGCCACGCCCAGGGTGTTCTGGTAGGCCTGGGGCGGGATGACGAAGCCGCCGCCAAAAAACAGGGCCATGAGCGCGATGAACACTCCGCCGGCCCACCAGCCGGTGCGTCCCAGGTCGTGCAGGCGCGGGACGGCGGCGATCAGCATCACCACCAGGGCGGCCGGCAGCGGGCGCTGGAACACCAGGGCCGAGACCAGTATGGCGACCAGCGCCACGCCGACGATGAGCCAGTAGCTGGCGCGGTTGATCCGGCCCTTCAGCAGTTGCACGTCGAAACCCTCGCGCCGACCTCGGTGTGTCGCAGACTTCTAGAGCAAAGCTTGTGGAGAGGCGATGCGAACCGGGAACTCACTTTGTCCTGGCGTCCTTGTGATTGAAGCTTTCGCACGAACCCCGGTAGCCTGCCCCGATGGATAGACGCGTATTCCTCGTTCTGCTGCTGGCCGGTTGCGCCGACACGACCGTCAACGCCCCGCTGGCGCCGTCGACCCCGACCGCGCCGCCGCCGGTGGCTTCAACGCCCGCCGCCCCGACCCCGCCCTCGGCGGTCACCGCGGTGGAGACGGGCGGCCAGGTCGCCGCCTTCAACGCCTGGCTGGCCGACTTCAAGCCGCGCGCCGTGGCCGCCGGCGTGCCCCAGGCGGTGGTCGAGCGCGAGCTGAACGGCCTGACGCCCAATCCCCGCGTCATCTCGCTGGACGGCCGCCAGCCGGAGTTCTCCAAGCCGGTGGGCGACTACATCAAGGGCGTGATCAGCGACGACCGCGTGGCCGTGGGCCGGGGCAAGCGCGACGCCCTGCCTTTCCTGCCGTCGGTCGAGCAGCGCTACGGCGTGCCGCGCGACATCCTGCTGGCCGTCTGGGCGATGGAATCGGCCTTCGGCAAGATCCAGGGCGATTTCGACGTCGTGCGCTCGATGGCCAGCCTGGCCGCCGACGGTCGCCGCCGCGCCTGGGCCGAGGGCGAGCTGATCGCGGCCCTGAAGATCATCGCCTCGGGCGAGGACACCCGCGACCAGCTGAAGGGCTCGTGGGCCGGCGCCATGGGCCAGACCCAGTTCCTGCCGTCCAACTATCTGTCGACCGCCGTCGATTTCGACGGCGACGGCCGCCGCGACATCTGGCGCAGCGACGCCGACAGCCTGGCCTCGGCCGCCAACCTCCTGGCCAAGGGCGGCTGGAAGCCGGGCGTGGGCTGGGCCAAGGAGGTGATCCTGCCGGCCGGCTTCGACTACAGCCTGGCCGAGGGCCCGCGCGAGCTGCCCGCTTGGTGGGAAGCCAAGGGCGTGAAAAGAGCCGACGGCCTGCCCTGGACGGCCGCGGACGCGGCGTCGCCGGCCGGGCTGATCCTGCCCGCCGGCGCGGCCGGCCCGGCCTTCCTGGCCCTGCCCAACCACTTCGCGATCCGCAGGTACAACAACTCCACCTCCTACGCCCTGGGCATCGGCCTCTTGGCCGACCGCTTCGGCGGCGGCGGGCCGCTGGTCGCGTCCTGGCCGGTGGAGCAGCCGCTGTCGCTGGCCGACCGCATGGCCGCCCAGATCGCCCTGGCGCGCCTGGGCTTCGACCCCGGGCCGGCCGACGGCGTCATCGGGGCTGGCACTCGCAAGGCCCTGCGCGCCTGGCAACAGAGCCGCCAGCTGCCGGCCGACGGCTACCTGTCGTCCGACATGGTAGGCAAGCTGAAGGCCCAGGCGGCGATTTCGTAGGGAAAGAACCTCCCCCAGTGGGGGAGGCGGCCGAAGGCCGGTGGGGGGACGTTTTCAGCTGCCGAGAAGGCGGCCGATTTCGCACTCACTCCCCCCACCGATCGCTTCGCGATCACCTCCCCCACAGGGGGAGGTTCCTCAGTGTAGAAGTCTTAAGCCGCCTGGCTGACCTGCGGCGGGAACACGTCGTCCATGCGCAGGTAGGTGATCAGGCGGGTGTCGACCGACAGGATGGCCTGCACGAAGCGCAGCTCGTCGGCGCCCATGTCCGGGGCCGGCTGCAGGTGGTCGCGGGTGATGGTGAAGGTCTCGGAGACGGCGTCCACCAGGATCCCGGCCAGGCGGTCGTGGCACTCGACGACGACGATGACGTGGCGGGTCTCGGGGATGGTGACGCCCAGGCCCAGGCGGTTGCGCAGGTCGATGACCGGCATGATCGCGCCGCGCAGGTTGATGACGCCCTTGAGGAAGCCCGGCGCATGCGGGATCGGGGTCGCCGGGGTCCAGCCGCGGATCTCGCGGACCGTCTTCACGTCGATGCAGAACTCCTGCTCGCCGATGCAGAACGAGATCAGCTCGAGGGCCGGTTCGGCGTGTTCGGTCATCAGGAAATCCCCGGGGTCTGGAAGGCTGGCGCGGACGTCTCCGCTCGCCTGCCACAAGAGCCCGGGCGCCGTTTAACAACGGTTAATGCTGAAGTTTCTCGTGGTGCGCGAGGGCGAGACCGATTGTCGCGGGCGGCGTGGGGTAGGGCTGGTCAATTTCTGAGTGCTTGGTCGACTTGATCACCGAGCATCCCCGCGCAGGCGGGGATCCAAGCCGAGATCGCGGATGATCCGAGGCTGGGCCGCACCTTGAAAGTCAGCTTGGGTCCCCGCCTGCGCGGGGATTGGGCGGATTGGGGACCGGCCAGCCCGTAAAGCTGATCGGCTCTCAGCTCGCGGCCAGTCGCGCGCGCTTCTTGAGGAACATCGCCGCGTCGGCCTCGGCCAGCGACACTTCCGGCTCGGCGCCGGCCTCGATCTCGCGCACGCCGAACGAGACGTGCAGCGGGGCGCTCCATTCGCCGAACTGGACGGGTACGCCGCGGATGGCGCCCGCCAGGCTTTCGCCCTTCATCTCGGCGGTGGCCTTGTCGGCCTGGACCAGCAGAACGGCGAACTCGTCGCCGCCCATGCGGCCGACGATGTCGCTTTCGCGGACATTGGCCAGCAGGCGCTCGGCCACGGCCTTCAGCGCCGAGTCCCCGGCGGCGTGGCCGAAGCGGTCGTTGACGGCCTTGAAGTTGTCGAGGTCGAAGAACACCAGGCTGGCCGGCGAGCCGTAGCGCTGGGCGAAGGCCGAGACGCGGCGGACCTCGCGAAGGAACGCGCGGCGGTTCAGCACCGGGGCCAGCACGTCCATGTCGGCCAGGGTCTCGGCCTCGTTGAGGCGATACTTCAGGCGCGAGACCTCGGTGCGCAGGTCCTCGACCTCCGACATCAGGGTCTGCAGGGCGGCCTGCACCTTGGGAGTCAGGTCGGCGGGCTCCAGGCCCAGGAACCCGGCCTTGTCGACGGGCACGGTTCCGCGCGGCGCGGCCGAGACGCCGGCGGCGTCGGCGAGCGCACGGCGGCGGATCGCGGAGAAGGTTTCGGTGCGGGCGCCGGAGATCTTCATCGGAGGGGCGGCGAATCACTTCTGGTCAAGCTGAATGGAAATCTGCGTTTTCTCGTTAACCATGACAATGGCGGTGGTAGCCGGGCGCCAATAAGCCGCAGGTGGAGGAGCGGGCCGCAACCTGCGGAAAGCAGCGCGAGAACGTCCGAGAACGGGCTTTGGTCTGGAGGGGCGACCCGCTATAAGGCGCGCGATTCAAGGGGCCGACCCAGGTTTCTTGGTATACCCTCCATCGTTCGAGGAAGACGCCGATGACCACGTCCGCGCCGCCTGTCGCCATCGTCATGGGCAGCCGCTCCGACTGGCCGACGATGAAGAAGGCGGCCGACGCCCTCGACGAACTGGGCGTCGCCTACGAGGCCAAGGTCGTCTCGGCCCACCGCACCCCCCAGCGCCTCGTCGAGTTCGCCACCGGCGCCAAGGCGGCCGGCCATCAGGTGATCATCGCCGGGGCCGGCGGCGCCGCGCACCTGCCGGGCATGGTCGCCTCGATGACCCCGCTGCCGGTGCTGGGCGTGCCGGTGCAGTCCAAGGCCCTCAGCGGCCTCGATTCCCTGCTGTCGATCGTGCAGATGCCGGGCGGCATCCCCGTGGCCACCCTGGCCATCGGCGAGGCGGGCGCCCGGAACGCCGGCCTGCTGGCCGCCCAGATCCTGTCGCTGGCCGACCCCGCGCTGGCCCAGCGCCTGGACGCCCAGCGTGCGGCCCAGACCGATAGTGTCGCCGAAAGCGTCGAGGACTAAAGATCATGACCGCCTCTCCGGCTCTTCCTCTGCCCCCCGGCTCCACCCTCGGGATCCTCGGCGGCGGGCAACTGGGCCGGATGCTGGCCCAGGCCGCCTCGCGCCTGGGCTTCGACGTGGTGATCCTCGATCCCGAGGAGAACAGCCCGGCCGGCCGTGTCGCCGCCCGCCAGATCGTCGGCGCCTATGACGACCGCTGGGCGCTCAAGCGCCTGGCCGAGGCCTGCCACGTCGTCACCTACGAGTTCGAGAACGTCCCGGCGGAGACCGTGGCCGAGCTGACCGCCCTGGGCTGCGAGGTCGCCCCTGGCGCCCGCGCCCTGGCCGCCGCCCAGGACCGCGTGGCCGAAAAGACCTTCCTGGCCGAGATCGGCGTGCCCACCGTGGCCTTCGCCCCGGTCGACGACGAGGAAAGCCTGCTGGCGGCGGTGGCCAGGATCGGCGCGCCCAGCCTCCTGAAGACCCGCCGCGAAGGCTATGACGGCAAGGGCCAGGCCTGGATCCAGCGGGCGGGCGACGCGCTCGCCGCCTTCGAGAAGATCGGCCGCCAGCCGGCCATTCTCGAGGCCCCGGCCGATTTCGGCCGCGAGCTGTCGGTGATCGCCGCGCGCGGCCGCAACGGCGAGATCGTCTGCTATCCGCTGTCGGACAACCACCACGAGGGCGGCGTCCTGCGGCGCACGATCGCGCCGGCCAAGGCCACGTCCTCCGAGCGCGACCAGGCCGAGGCCATCGCCGCCAAGATCCTCACGGCGCTCGACTATGTGGGCGTGATCGGCGTGGAGCTGTTCGAGCTGGCCGGCGGCAAGCTGCTGGTCAACGAGTTCGCCCCCCGGGTGCACAACACCGGCCACTGGACCCAGGACGGCTGCGAGGTCGACCAGTTCGAGCAGCATATCCGCGCCGTCGCCGGCTGGCCCCTGGGCCCGACGGCGGCCCTGGCCCGCGTGGAAATGACCAACCTGCTCGGCCCCGAGGTCGACGCCTGGAAGAAGCTGGCCGCCGAGCCGGAGACCCGCATTCACCTCTACGGCAAGGGCGAGGCCCGCGCCGGCCGCAAGATGGGCCACGTGAACCGCCTGCGGCCCCTGGAAGGCTAAGGAGAAGGCCCCCTTAGTCGCTCTGCGAGATCCTCTCCCTCTGGGGGAGGTGGCCCGGAGGGCCGGAGGGGGGACGTTTTCAGCTTTCGAGGCGGTGGCCGGTCATCACCGACTTCCCCCTCAGTCGCTTCGCGACAGCTCCCCCTTCAGGGGGAGCATCTTGGGTCAGCTCCGCGCGTACCGCATCTTCGCCAGCGCGGTCAGGAACTCCGCCGCCAGGTTCGGGGCCTTCACGCCGGCCTTCCACTTCTCGAAGGCCATCACGCCCTCGATGCGGGCGTCCAGGTGCTTGAGAGCCGACTCGCGGCCCGAGGCCAGGTCGACCGCCAGGGTCGAGACCAGGATTCCCGACAGGATGGCGCGCTTGGAATAGTGGTTCTCGTCGGTGGCCACGTCGCCGGCCCAGCGCCACAGCTGGTCGGCGCTTTCCCATAGGAGAGAGAGCGCCAGCGGCAGGTTGGTCGGGAAGGCCAGGAACGCGGCCCAGCGGCGGACGGCCTCGCTGTCGTGGGCGGCCGCGTCGATGCGGGCGATCACGCCCTCGCGAATCTTCTGGCGGATCTTCAGGGCCGCCGGGTCGAACTTGGCCAGTGATTCCATGGCCTTGGCGTCATGCCGGCGGGCCAGGATGGCGGCCAGGTCGCGCGGGCCCTGGGGCAGCAGGAGATCGGTTTCCCCGGGCGATAGCTGGGCCGCCGCGGCGGCCCCGCGGACCAGGCTGGCGTTCCAGCCGAGGCGCGGCGACAGGCGCAGGGCCTCGTCCAGAACCCGTTGTTCGGCCTTGTCGGCCCAATCCTGCGTTGCTTCGGCGGCGGTCTGGCTCATGAATCCGAGTCTACACCGGTGTTTAGCGCTCGTCGCGCATGGACACGCGCCCTTCGCTCTGCTATCTGCCGCCCCTCGTCGCCCGGAAGCACCCCTTCCAGGGCGTAAGGTTTTTATTCGCCCGCCCGGCCCCTCAAGAGGGACTTGGGAAATTGGTCGGGCCGTCGAATGGAGAGTCACCCCTGGTCCAGATTTTCGTCCGCGACAACAACGTCGATCAAGCCCTGAAGGCCCTCAAGAAGAAGATGCAGCGCGAAGGCTCGTTCCGCGAGATGAAGCGCCACGTCCACTACGAAAAGCCCTCGGAAAAGCGCGCCCGTCAAAAGGCCGAAGCCGTCCGTCGCGCCCGCAAGCTGGCCCGCAAGCGCGCTCAGCGCGAAGGCCTGCTGCCGATGCCGAAGAAGGCTTCGCGTTAAGAGCGCCGTCGAGGCGCGGCTCGTCGCGCCTCCGCGTTCCACGCACCCGAAAACAGACGAAACCCGCGCCGGGCGACCGGCGCGGGTTTTGTTTTGCGCGAAAGGCCAAGTAGCAGCGGACAGGCTCCTCCCTCGCACGCTTCGCTACGGGGGAGGAGTTTGGCGGGCGAGGCCCGCGGCCCTCGCTAAGGGCTCGACGGACGTTGAAAGCTCGCCTAGGTTTGCGCGGAACAAGAAGGGAACGCGCATGAGCGGCGACATTCGCATCGGCATCGGCGGCTGGACCTTCGAGCCCTGGCGCGGCCACTTCTATCCGTCCGACCTGAAGCAGAAGGAAGAGCTGGCCTATGCCAGCCGCCAGCTGACGGCGATCGAGATCAACGGCACCTACTATTCCAGCTTCAAGCCCGACAGCTGGCGCAAGTGGCGCGACGAGACGCCCGACGGCTTCGTGTTCGCGGTGAAGGCCTCGCGCTTCACCACCAATCGCAAGGTGCTGGCCGAAGGCGGTGAGTCGGTGGCCAAGTTCCTCGACCAGGGCCTGACGGAGCTGGGCGACAAGCTCGGCCCCATCCTCTGGCAGTTCATGCCGACCAAGAAGTTCGATGAGGCCGACTTCGGGGCGTTCCTGGCCCTGCTGCCCAAGGAGAAGGACGGCCTGCGCCTGCGTCACGCGGTGGAGGTGCGCAACGACACCTTCATGACCCCGGCCTTCCCGGCGCTTCTGCGCGAGCACGGCGTGGCCGGTGTCTACGCCAAGCACTTCGATTATCCGGAGTTCGCCGACGAGGCCGCCGACTTCGTCTACGCCCGCCTGCAGACGGGGTCGGACGCGGTGGCGACCGCCTATCCCGAGCCCGAGCTCGACGCCTGGGCCGACCGCCTGAAGACCTGGGCCGCCGGCGGCGCCCCGGCCGACCTGCCGCGCATCGACAAGGCCTCGGTTCCGGCCGCCAAGAGCCGCGACGTCTTCGCCTTCATCATCCACGAGGGCAAGGTGAATGCGCCCCACGGGGCGATGGCGCTGATTGATAGGGTGAAGTAGCCGCCTGCCCCTCTGTCGGCTTTGCCGACAGCTCCCCCAGAGGGGGAGCATTTCGAAGAGCGCCGGCGCCATTAGATCCTCCCCCTCTGGGGGAGGTGGCCCGGAGGGGCGGAGGGGGGACGTTTTCAGCTTTCGAAGCGACTGAAAGCTCGCAACCCTCCCCCCACCGATCGCTGCGCGATCGCCTCCCCCACAGGGGGAGGTTCCTGAAGATCACCCCGCCGCAGCCGCCGCCATCTCGCGCCAGCCCTTGGCCTCGCGGCGGAAGCGCGGGTGGGTCTTGGCCAGGCGCTTGTCGAGTTCGGCCAGGGCCTCGCGGGCCTCGGCCTTGCGGCCGGTCTCGCCCAGGAACACCGCATAGCGGGCCATGCCCTCGAAGCCGGGCAGGTGGGCGGCGGCCCAGCGCAGGGAGACGTCGGCCTCCTCGTTGCGGCCCAGCGCGGCCTGGGCGCGGCCCAGGGCCAGGGCGGTCTGCGGCGTGCGGCTCTTCTCGCCCTGCTGCCCCAAGGCCTCCAGCAGCGGCAGGGCCTCGGCGGCGCGGCCAAGTTCGATCAGGCTGTTGGCCCGGGCCAGCATCAGGGCCGGATCGTCGGCATAGTGGCCCTGCAGGGCCTGGGCGTAGATCCGCTCGGCCTCCTCGTGCTTGCCAAGGCCCGTGGCGGCCGCGGCCAGGCGCGAGAGATTGGTGACGGTGGGCGCGTCCTCGGCGTCGCGGCTGGCCTCGCGATACTCGCGCTGCGGATCGAGCGCCTGGCGGGCGGCCGCCTTCATCTGCTGGGCCTTGGACCCGCCCATGAACTCCGGCGCGATGATGGCCAGCAGGTACACGATCCCGCCCAGCGGCTGGAACATCAGGATAATCAGCAGCCAGTACATGGCCTGGCCTGTGCGCACGACGTGGACGCAGAGGGCGATCGAGAAGATCAGCGACAGGCCGATAGCGGGGAACATCAACAAGGTCTCCGGATGCGTCCCGGCTATGTGTGGCCCCCATGCCGGGCCGTCAATCGGCGAGGCCGCCCCTGGGCGAGGTTTCGCCGCCCGCTTCGGACGGTTCCCGCAACGCCGCCTCTTGCGCGTCCACTGTGTGTCTGCCTAATGTCGTTATATTGCGAGAGTGCAATCCACTATGTGGGATTATCTCGCGACAAACACATAAGCAGACCGGGCAAACCGGCGCTTGGGTTGGAAACATAAGGGCGGGTCCATGGAGACGCCGCCGTCAGGAGGGACCAATGTCGTCGTCGTCCTCGTATGGTTCGCGTCTGCGGACGGGCTGTTCCCTGGCCGTCCTGATGTCGGCGGCCCTGGCGGCCGGCGCGGCGAGCGCCCAGACAGCCCCCCAGCCCTCCGGCGAGACCACCGAGAACGCGGTGGAAGAGGTGATCGTCACCGGCTTTCGCGAAAGCCTGAAGAGCGCGCTGAACGTCAAGCGCCAGTCCTCGGGCGTGGTCGACGCCATCAAGGCCGAGGACATCGCCGACTTCCCCGACGCCAATCTGGCCGAGTCGATCCAGCGCGTGCCCGGCGTGTCGATCACCCGCGTGGCCGGCGAGGGCCGCACCATCACCGTCCGCGGCCTGCCGCCGAACTTCACCCGCGTGCGCATCAACGGCATGGAGGCCCAGTCGACCAGCGGCGCCACCACCAGCGACCGCGGCGCCAACCTGGGCCGGGGCTTCGACTTCAACACCTTCGCCTCCGAGCTGTTCAGCGGCATCGCCGTGCGCAAGACCGCCCAGGCCGAGGTGATCGAGGGCTCGCTGGGCGCCACCGTCGACCTCGACATCGCCAAGCCGCTGGACCAGAAGGGCCGCACCTTCGTGGTCGGCGGTTCGCTGGGCTACAACGACCTGTCGAAGAAGAACGACAAGAAGCTCTCGGCCGTGCTCGGCGACCGCTGGGACACCGCCTGGGGCCAGTTCGGCGCCCAGGCCTCGCTGGCCTGGAGCAAGCGCGAGTTCCTCGAGGACCAGTGGGGTTCGGGCGGCTGGAACCCGGCCACGGTCGACGGCGGCTTCTGCACGCCCGTGGGCCGTCCCGTGCCCAACCCCGCCTTCAACGCCGCCAACGGCACCGATGCCGCCAACTGCGCCACCGGCGTGCCGCGTCCGGCCGCCAACGACACGCTGTTCGACCTGGGCAACCGCTCGACCGTGTTCTTCCCGCGCCTGCCGCGCTACGGCCGCTTCCACCACGACCAGGAACGCACCGGCGCCACCCTGGCCCTGCAATGGAAGCCCAGCGAGCGCACCTCGTTCGGCTTCGACGCCCTCTATTCGAACTATGACGTGGTGCGCGAGGAGAACTGGCTGGAGGGCTTCTCGTTCGCCCGGGCCATCAGCCAGAACGGCAAGCCGCAGACGGCCATCCGCGAGCTCATCCTGCGCGAGGCCGGAACCAGCCACACCGCCGGCGCCAACTTCGGCCTGCCGGTCTACGACGTGGCCTATGCCCGCTTCGACGGCGTCGACGTGCGTTCCGACACCCAGCACGACGAGTTCCAGAACGTCTTCCAGCAGTACACCTTCAACGGCAAGCACGAGCTGACCGACAACATCACCATCTCGGGCCTCGTCGGCTATTCGAAGTCGGACTACGACCAGCCGATCACCACGACGATCATGTTCCAGCGTCCCAATACGAGCATGACGATCGACTTCCGCGACGACCGCGACCAGCCGAAGATCACCCACGGCTTCAACGTCGCCGACGCCAGCCAGTACAGCTTCGCCGCGCCCAACGCCGAGGTGCGGCTGTCGCAGATCTTCACCACCAACATCTACAAGACCGCCGAGTTCAACCTGGCCTGGGCCGTCGACGACGACCTGACGATCAAGGTCGGCGCCCACCACCACGAGTTCACCTTCGACACCTCGGCCCGCCAGCGGAGCAACAACTTCCTGGTGCCGACCCTGACCACGGCCCAGCTGCAGGCGGTGACCAAGGTCGTCGACGACTTCGGCGGCAACGGCATCAAGAAGGACGTCTTCCCCTCGTCCTGGGCGACCATCGACTACGACAAGTTCGTCTCCAGCCAGAACCTCTACAGCGACAGCGGCATGTACGCCCTGATCCCCAACTACGGCGGCATCCGCCGGGTCGAGGAGAAGGTCACCTCGGCCTATCTGCAGGCCGACCTGCGCACCGAGATCGGCGGCCTTCCGGTGCGGGGCGACGTCGGCTTCCGCATCGCCCAGACCGACCTTGCGTCGCGCGGCTACCAGATCGGCGCCACGCCCCAGCAGGTGACCGCCGAGCACAGCTATCACGACGTGCTGCCGTCGCTGAACTTCGCCGTCGACCTGCGCGACGACCTGGTGGTGCGCTTCTCGGCCGCCAAGGTGGTGTCACGTCCGGACCTGGGCTTCCTGACCCCCGGCGGCAGCCTGAACCTGACCGGCACGCCGTCGATCGCCTCGGGCAATCCCGAGCTTGACCCGATCCGCGCCACCACGGTGGACCTGGGCGCCGAATGGTACTTCGCCCCGGGCTCGGTGCTGGGCGTGGGGGTGTTCTACAAGGACATCGCCACCTACGTGCAGAACCAGTCCCAGCAGATGACCTTCCGCGAGACCGGCCTGCCGCTGTCGCTGATCGGAACCTCGGGCGTGGATCCCGACAACACCCCGATCACCGTCACCCGCCCGGTCAACACCCCCGGCGGCCCGCTGAAGGGCTTCGAGATCAACTACCAGCAGACCTTCACCTTCCTGCCGGGCTTCCTGCGCCACACCGGCGCGCTGGTGAACTACACCTATGTCGACTCGCAGATCGACTACTTCCTGGCCGCCGGCGGGGTGACCACCAACGACCTCGTGGGCCTGTCCAAGAACGCCTACAACGCCACGCTCTACTACGAGGACGCCAAGTTCAGCGCCCGCGTCTCGGCCTCGTACCGCGACAAGTCGATCGTCGCCCTGCCGGCCAACAACCCGCTGCAGGACGTCGAGGGCTACGACGCCAACCTGACCTTCGACATGGCCGCCTCGTACCAGATCAACGACCGCCTGAAGCTGTCGCTGGAAGGGCTGAACATCTTCGACCGCTTCAATCGGCAGTTCATCGACTCCGACCGCGACAGCACCTTCGTCTACACCCACACCGGCCGGCAGTTTAACCTGGGCCTTCAGTACCGGTTCTGATGTGAACCCCTCTCTCTGAGAGAGAGGGAGGGGCCCGCCGCGAAGCGGTGGGAGGGTGAGAGGTTACAGCCTCTCACCACTTCCATCGTCATCTCGGAAAGCACCTGGTGCGTATACGGGACCCGGGGCCGTCGCACTGCGTCGGCCCCTTTCATTAAAGGCGCACCGGAGGTCGTTCCGGCCCGTGCAGAACGCCAGCCAACCGGACGGTCAGCGCCGCGAAGACGTGGTGCTGGACACCTCGAAGCTGTCGCCGGAAACTTCCGAGAAGGGTGGTTTGCGGACTTGTGGCGCGGCGGCGCATCCTACGGCGCCCTTCAATACGGCCATTTAAGCCCATCGAGGTGCCATCGGTAAGGCCATGCGCTGCTGCCGCGCTCCCGCACTTCGAGGGTCAGATGTTGTGCTTTTTTTATCCGCTCAATGTTCTGAACGTCCAGATGTATCCTCGCGGCATTTCCTTCATTAGCACATGCTATATTTTCATTTGGTCCGTCATCGAACTTCGCTAACCAGTAAGGTCGCGATGGATCGCATTCCAATTCAACGCCCTCGCCGACCATGACCAAAATATTGTTTGTATCATCCATGTGACGCAATATTAGAGACGCATAATTGCTACCATAAATCGTGGGGCGGGAATTATAACTCACCTTCATAGCTCCATGAATGCGATGCCCATCAGCAACTCTTTCGGCATAGCTCCAGACATCCAGCTCGCGCTTTGCTCTTTCTACATCCTCAGCAGTAGCGGCCTTCCGCTTGACCTCGGCGAATGATGCGCCCTGAATGGAAAATACGAGCAAAATTGCCAGTAGAATCCGAGACATGAATTTCTTTCCTTATATGAGCATCATGGCTGCTACGTAGCGTGAGCGCCCAACACCGTGAGGTGTTGGGGCTAGCCGGGCTCCGAGCCGCATTCGAACGAGCGCATCGCGATCCGAGACGTCGTCTAGAAGTACATTGGCGCTTACGTATAGTGAACGCCCGCTCAGGGTCGTAAGCGGGAAGCGGCGGCTGCTCCGAAAGGGGATATCCGGTGTGCCCAACAGCTTGGCGCGGACCGACCAATTCGCGTGGGGCTAGCTTGGGCCGACGGTGAAACCTCTCACCTTCCCACACCTTCGGCGCGGGCCCCGCCCTCTCTCTCAGAGAGAGAGGGATTTTCAGTCCCGCGGCTTCTTGGGGTCGGCCTTGGGAGAGGGGGCCAGGCGCAGCACCTCGGCCTGGTAGCGTTCGTCGTCTCCGGCGGCGGCGAAGGGCAGGGCGTCGGTCACCGCGTCCAGCAGCGGGTCCAGCCACTGGTGCTCGACCTTGTGGAAGTCGCCCAGCACGTAGTGCATGACCATGGCCTTGTCGCCGGGATGGCCCACGCCGATGCGGCCGCGGCGGAAGGCGTCGCCGATCTGGCTGGTCACCGAGCGGATGCCGTTGTTGCCCGCCGCCCCGCCGCCGGCCTTCATCCGGAAGCGGCCGGGGGCCATGTCGATCTCGTCGTGGAAGACGATGACGTCGGCGGGCGCCAGCTTGAAGAACTTCATGGCCTCGCCCACGGCGCGGCCGGCCTCGTTGTAGTAGGTCTTGGGCTTGAGCAGCAGCAGCTTGACCACGCCGTCCGGCGTCTGCACCTGCCCCTCGCAGGCCAGGCCCTGGAAGCGCGCGCGCCAGGGCGCCGTGCCCCACTTCCGCGCGATGGCGTCCACGGCCATGAAGCCGACGTTGTGGCGGTTCTTCTCGTATTTGGCTTCGGGATTGCCGAGGCCGGCGAGGATCAGCATCGCTCGGTGCTCACGTATTCAAACGAAAACGGGCGGACCCGAAGGCCCGCCCGCTTCCTAGATCAGTTCGGTCGGAAGACCGAGCCCGGATCAGCCTTCGACGGTGGTGTCGCCTTCGCCCGACTGGGCGGCGGCCGAGGCCTTCAGGGTGGCGATCACGAAGTCGCGGTCCACGGCCGGCTTCACGCCTTCCGGCAGCTTCACTTCCGAGATGCGGATGGTGTCGCCGATGTCGTGCGAGGCCAGGTCGATGACCAGCTCTTCGGGGATCTGGTCGGCCGGGCAGGCCAGCTCGACGGTGTGACGGATCACTTCCAGCGAGCCGCCCTTCTTCAGGCCGACCGAGGTTTCGTGGTTCTTGAAGTGCACCGGCACTTCGATCTTGATCAGCTGGTGCTCGCCGACGCGGAACAGGTCGAAGTGGATCGGCTCGTCGGTGACCGGGTGGAACTGCACCGACTTGGCGATGACCGACTGCTTCTCTTCGCCGTGCTGCAGCGTGACCAGGTGGCCGAGCAGCTTGCCGGTGTAGAGGGCCTTGCGGAATTCGTTGGACTTCACCGCGACGTTCACGGGGTCCTTGTCGCCGCCGTACAGGACGCCCGGGACGAGGCCGGCGCGGCGGGTTTCACGGGCGCCGCCGGTGCCGGCGCGCTCGCGGATTTCGACGTTCAGGATGATATCGGCCATGTCAGTTCTCTCTGGAGGGCCCATGCCCTCGGAATGCGAAATCGCCGCACAAGGCCGGATTGCCCCGCTCGGTCGACGTTTTCAGGAGGGCGCCCAATACACGAAGAGGGCCGCCGGTGCAATCCGGCGGCCCTCTCGCTGTCAGCCGGGGAGGCTGGATCAGGCCTTCTTCTTCTTCACGGCCGCCGGCTTGGCGGTCGTCTTCTTCTTGGCGGTCGGCTTTTCCGGCGGCGGGGGCGGCAGGGGCTCGACCGGCATCGGCGCGCCCGAGGCCTTGATGACGCAGGCGCCGGTGTCGATCATGATGTGCTGGCCCAGGCAGAAGATGTCCTCGTAGTGCGGCTTGGAGACGGCCAGGCACTGGTAGAGGTTCAGCTTGGCCATGTTCAGGCACGAGGCGCTGCTGGGTTCGGCCATGATGGCGTCGATGGTGGCCATGTTCTCGTCGCCGGCCGCGCCGAGGGCGGCCAGGGCGGCCACGGCCATGCTGCGGATCACCAGCGGGCGGTAGGGCGGCGGGGCCGAGCGCGGGCCGGCCGGCGCGGCGCTGAGGGCCGCGTCGATGCTGGCCGCGGCCGGCGCCGGAGCCGGCGGGGCGTTGACCGTCACCAGGGTAGCCTGCTGCAACTGGACGACGTCGGCGGTGTCGGCCAGGGCCGGGACGGTCGAGGCGCTCTTGGCGTAGGCCAGGCGGGCGTCGCGGTCGGAGACGAAGCCCTTGGACCAGGCCACGCGCTGCACGTCATAGGCCGATTGCTTCACCTTCTTGCCGGCCTGGTAGACCTTGAGGCCGTCGGCGCCGAGGGTGTCGATGATGCGGGCCGCGGCGGTGTCGGAGCCCTTGAAGCCGACGGCGTAGGCCGGATCGGCGATCAGCTGGTGGATCACCTGCTGGCGCTGGGCCGGATCGGCGGCGAAGGCGCGGACCGAGGCCACGAAGGTCGGGTCCTGCAAGGCCAGCACCGCGCCGTACGACATGGCGCCGCTGAGGAAGTGCTTCTGCTCGTAGCCGACGCCGACCTTCAGCGAGGCCTGGATCTGCTCGCCGTTCTGGAAGTTGGCGTCGATCGCGCCGGCGCGCTGCATGTAGCCGCGGAAGGCGCTGGCGCGCTCGACCACCTTGCTCGACAGGGTGATGGGCGGCGGGGCCGGCGGGGCCTGGACGACGGGCGGCGGCGGCGCGGCGGGCGGGGTGGAGCAGCTGGCCAGGATCGAGGCCGCGGCGAGCGCTACGGCCGTGATGGCGGCGTGCGGACGCAGGTTGAAAAGCATGCTGGCGACATCCCCGTATGACTGGAGCCGGCTTAACATCGCCGACGGGCGACATTGTGACAGTCAGTCCGTTAACCAGACTTTGACAAGCGGGACTATGTCGCGATTTCCGCGAGAGCGCGGATTCCGTTGGATATTTCGCCGACGGAAAATATGGCGCCGATGTGGCGGACAGCTTTGGGGAGTTAACGGCGAGGCTTAGCTCTCACTCCGTAAAATCCCCGCGAAAGCGGGGACCCAGGTGTTTTATCGTCGAGCGCCGGGCGTTGCAGAAAAAGCCTGGGCCCCCGCTTTCGCGGGGGTTTTACGGGTAATGAGATCCGAGATCAGTCGAACAGCTTCGACACCGACTCTTCGTTGGCGATGCGGCGGATGGCCTCGCCGATCAGCGGGGCGCACGAGACGTAGCGGATCTTCGGGCAGGCCTTGGTGGTGTCGGAGGCCTCGATGGAGTCGGTGACGACCAGTTCGGTCAGCACCGAATTGGCCACGCGCTCGGCGGCCGCGCCCGACAGCACGCCGTGGGTGACGTAGGCGCTGACCGAGACGGCGCCGTGGTTGATCAGGGCCTGGGCGGCGTTGCACAGGGTGCCGGCCGAGTCGGCGATGTCGTCGAACAGGATGCAGCGGCGGCCTTGCACGTCACCGATGATGTTCATCACTTCCGACTGGCCCGGGCCCGAGCGGCGCTTGTCGACGATGGCGAGGTCGGCGTCGTCCAGGCGCTTGGCCAGGGCGCGGGCGCGCACCACGCCGCCGACGTCCGGCGAGACGACCATCAGGTCGTCGCCCAGCGGGTAGTTCTTGATGATGTCGTCGGCCAGCAGGCGCGAGGGCAGCAGGTTGTCGGTCGGGATGTCGAAGAAGCCCTGGATCTGGCCGGCGTGCAGATCCATCGTCAGCACGCGGTCGGCGCCCGAGCGGGTGATCAGGTTGGCCACCAGCTTGGCCGAGATCGGGGTGCGGCCGCCGGTCTTGCGGTCCTGGCGGGCGTAGCCGAAGTAGGGCAGCACCGCGGTGATCCGCTTGCCCGAGGCGCGCTTGAGCGCGTCGATGCAGATCAGCAGTTCCATCAGGTTGTCGTTGGCCGGGTAGCTCGTCGACTGGATGACGAACACGTCCTCGCCGCGCACGTTCTCGTCGATCGTGACGAACACCTCGAGGTCGGCGAACCGGCGCACCTGGGCGCGGGTCAGCGGCATGTCGAGGTACTCCGCGATGGCCTGGGCCAGCGGACGGTTGGAGTTGCCGGACAGCAGCTTCATTTTGGATTCTCGGTGGGGGTCGCCGTTGCCGGGCCTTCTAGCAGCGATCCGCCCGGGGGCAACCCGCTTATGGCCCCAGGTTGCGCTTCGTGAACGTTTCGTGTCGTTGAGGCCGCAGCTTCAGGATCCTCCCCCTCCTGGGGGAGGTGGCCCGGAGGGGGGCGTTCTCAGCTTTCGAGACGGCGGCCGGTTCGCGCGGACTTCCCCCTCCTTCGGCTGCGCCGACACCTCCCCCTTCAGGGGGAGGATCTCTTTCTACCCCTCCAGCATGATCGCCGACAGCAGCCGGCCATAGTCCTTCTGGCCGCTCAGCACCGCGCGGCGGTTGGAGAAGAAGTGGTCGTCCTCGGCGCAGGTGTCGCGGCCGACCCATTCGCGCTGCTCGACGCCGGCGGTGGCGATGCGGTCGAGCACGAAGGCGGGCAGGTCGAAATAGCGCTTCTCGTCGGTCTTGCCCGGCTTGAAGAACCGCTTGGAGCCGGGGCAGTCGGCCTCGAACTTGGCGAAGAACTCCAGGCCCACCTCATAGGAGTCCGGGCCGATGCAGGGGCCGACGGCGGCCACCATGCGTTCGGGGCGGCCGCCCAGCTCGACCATGGAGTCGACGGCGGCCTGCACCACCCCGTCCAGCGCCCCGCGCCAGCCGGCGTGGGCGGCGGCCACGACGCGGGCCTCCGGATCGACGATCAGCACCGGCGCGCAGTCGGCGTGCAGCGCGCCGCAGACCACGCCCGGCGTCTTGCTGACCACGGCGTCGCCCTGCGGCCGGGCGTCGCCCCACGAGCCGTCGGCGACGATGGCGATCGTCGAGTGGATCTGGAAGCAGGTGTTGAGGTCCTCGCGCGCCGCGCCGAACCAGCGGGCGGCCCGGGCGCGGTTCTCGATCACGTCGGCCGGCTCGTCCTGGCTGCCGCGACCGACATTGAGGCTGTCGTACAGCCCCTGCGAGACGCCGCCTTTGCGGGTGAAGAAGGCGTGGCGCAGGCCCGGCACGGACGCCAGCAGCGAAGACTGGACGGTGGGGAGCGATGCTTTGGTCATGCCTCGTCCTCGAAGAGCGGGGGATTGAGCCCCGGCGCGCTCAGGCACGCGACCTTGAAGAGATCGCCCATCTGCGCCGCTCCGGTCAGGCGATCAAGCTGTCTTGCGACGACCTCGGCGCGATCGGGCCGCGCGGCGGCCAGCGCCTGGGCCCGGGCCTCGATCCCGAGGGCGCGCAGGAAGTCGCCCTGGGTGACCACCGGCGGCGCCTGGGCCCCGGCCTGCCTGGCCGCCTCGAGCACGGACGGGAAGTCGGCCCAGACGGTCAGGTCGGCCTGGCCGGGATTGTCCAGAGGGCCTTCCTTCCTGTGGGCGCGGATGGCCTGCAGCGTGTCGCCGGGCTCGCTCGCGGCGCGACCGTAGTCGATCAGCAGCGCCGCCCCGCCGTCGCGGGCCAGCCGATGACCGAGCTCGGATCCCAGCGCCGCCTGGGCCGGCGAGGACTCGAGGATGGCGCCGACGGGCAGATCCTCCCCCAGGGGGGGAGGTGTCGGCGAAGCCGACGGAGGGGGGAGCGACCGCAGAACATCCGAGGCCGCGGCGGCTGAAAACGCCCCCCCTCCGGCCCTCCGGGCCCCCTCCCCCAGGGGGGGAGGACCTAGCTTGCGAAGCCCGAACGCCAGCTCACCGTTCTCGCCGAGTCCCACGACCCGCTCGGCCCAGCCGTCTTGCGTCTTCACGAACTGGCGGGCGGGCAGGCAGTCCAGGAGCTCGTTGGCGACCAGCAGCAGCGGCGCGCCGGCCGGAACCTCTTCCAGCCGCCCGGCCCACTGCGCCGAGGCGCCGGCCAGGGTCTTTTCCTGCGCCGCGCGCAGCACCGGCGAGACCTCGACCAGCCACAGGTCGGCCGCCTCCAGGAAGGCGGGCAGCAGGCGACCAGCGCGCAGGATGTCGCTCATCAGCGTGCCGTCGCCGGGGCCCATCTCGACCAGGCGGAACGGGGCGGGGCGGCCCAGGCGGTCCCAGGTCTCCATCAGCCACAGGCCGACCAGCTCGCCGAACATCTGGCTGACGCCCGGCGCGGTGATGAAGTCGCCTTCCGAGCCCCCCGTCATGCCTCCAAGGGCCGGGCGGTTGGCGTAGTAGCCGTCGCGGGGGTCGTGCAGGCAGCGGGTGAAGTATTCCGGGACGCTGATCGGGCCGTCCTGGGCGATCTGGGCCTTCAGGCGGCCCAGCAGCGCGGGTTCTCTCAGGCTCAAGGCTGGACCGGCTCCGGCGCCGTGATCGGTTGCTTCAGCGCCTTCCACACCAGCCAGCCGCCGACCAGCAGCATCGGGGTCGACAGCATCATCCCCATGGTCAGGCCCAGCGGGAAGTTGGGCATGAAGGCGTCGGGCTGGCGCACGTTCTCGAGCGCGGCGCGGAACAGGCCGTAGCAGAGCATGAACAGGCCCGCGAGCCCGCCCCGGCGTTGCAGGAAGCCGAAGCGGTGGGTGGCCAGGCGCAGGATCAGGAACAGCAGCACCCCCTCCAGCGCGGCTTCGTAGAGCTGGCTGGGATGGCGGGGCAACTCGCCGGCGACGCAGGCGCCGCCTTCCAGCTGGCGGATGCGGTCGTTGCAGAACACCACGCCCCAGGGGACGTCGGTGGTGCGGCCCCACAGCTCGCCGTTGACGAAATTGGCCAGGCGGCCGAACAGCAGGCCCAGCGGCGCGACCGGAGCGACCAGGTCGCCGAGCTTCAGCAGGTCGATGCGGTGCTTGCGGGCGAACAGGATGATGGCCAGGCACACGCCCAGGAAGCCGCCGTGGAAGCTCATGCCGCCGTGCCAGACCTGCAGGACCTCCAGCGGCCGGGTCCAGATCGTCGACGGGCTGTAGAACAGGATGTAGCCGAGGCGTCCGCCCAGGATGATGCCGAGCGTGATCCACAGCACCAGGTCGTCGATCTGCTCGGACGTGGCGGTCGGCGCGCGGCCGCCCCACAGGCGCGGGGTCTTCACCAGCCGCACCGCGTAGCGCCAGCCCAGCAGGATGCCGGCCACGTAGGCCAGGGCGTACCAGCGGATGGCGAAGGGGCCCAGCTGGACGAGGACGGGGTCGAATTCCGGAAAGATCACGCCGTTCGGCTCCGTTCGGGACAGATGGTCGCAGGGATACCCGCTTCGAGGTTCGCTTTCATCCCCCGCGCACCATATAAAGAACTGTGGGCGATTTGCGCCCGGCCGGAACGAAGATGCACAGCCAGAACCCCTTCCTCGACGAATTCGCCAAGTTCACCCAGGCCGCCATGGGCATCGCCCAGACCGCCGGCGACGAAGCCAAGACGGCGTTCCGCGCCCAGGCCGACCGCTGGGCCGCCGAGCTGGACCTGGTGCGTCGCGACGATCTCGAGGTCCTGAAGGCCCAGGTGGCCGCCCTGCAGGCCGAAGTCGCGGCCCTGAAGGCCGAAAAGTCCGCCGCCCCCCAGGCTGCCCCCCAGGCTGCTTCGAAGCCCGCCGCGAAGAAGGCGACTCCGAAGGGCGACAAACCCGCGCAAAAGGGCGAATAAATCGTTTACCGCTCGCTCCAAGCGTGAACGCTGTTGTGGCCAAACGCGCGAAGCAGCTTAGACTCTTCTTTCGTGGGCGACACCCGGCGGGTCCCACGCCCGTCATCGCCCCCGGGGGCCAAAGGTTCTGATGGACACCCAACCCGACGACGACGTCCTGCTGGCGCTGGATCCCCTCGAGGTGGTCGAGCACGTGCTGGCCGCCGAAAACCTGACCTTCGACCGGACGGAGGACGGCGATCTCGCCTTCGCCCTGACCGGCGACTGGAAGGATTACGAGCTCTGGTTCGCCTGGCGTCCCGAGGCCGACTGCCTGCAACTGTGCCTCTCGCTCGACCTGCGGGCGTCCAAGACCAAGCGTCCGGCCGCCTACGAGCTGCTGTCGATGATCAACCAGCGCGTCTGGCTGGGCCACTTCGAGGTCTGGACCGACGACGGCGAGGTGGTGTTCCGCCACGCTCTGGCCCTGCCGTCGGGCGAGCGCCCGACCATGGCCCAGGCCGCCTCGATGATCGACGCGGCGGTGGAAGCCGCCGACCGCTTCTACCCGGCCTTCGACTTCCTGCTGCACGGCGCCAAGACCCCCGACGAGGCCATGGCCGCCTGCATGTTCGAGACGGTCGGCCAGGCCTGACCTCTGCTCCTCCCCCGAGAAACGGGGGAGGGGGACCACCCCCGGGTCGCGCGAAGCGCGCGCCCGAGGACAGGCTCCGTGGTGGAGGGGGCGACGGCGCGCACGGCGCTCTTTCCCTCGCCCCCTCCGTCACGGCGCGATAGCGCCGCGCCACCTCCCCCGCTTCGCGAGGGAGGAGCAGGCGCCCCAAGCTCTTCCAATAATCACCAAGCGCGTGAGGCCTCACCAAACAGGTGACGCCGCCCCCATGCCGCGCTAAGCGCCCTGCGACACCAGACACGCGGGAGCTTTGCCCATGACCCCCATCCTTCTGCTCGGCGCGGGCCGCATGGGCGGGGCCCTGATCGAGGGCTGGCGCAAGACCGGGGCGTTCGCTCTGTCCGACCTGATCGTCCGCGACCCGGCGGCGACCGACGAGGCCTTCCCCGGCGCGGTGGTCAATCCACCGCTCGAGGCGCTGTCGGCCGCGAAAGTGGTGCTGCTGGCGGTCAAGCCGCAGATCTGGCGCGAGGCGGTCGCGGACGTGGTCCCGCACCTGGCGAGCGACGCCATCGTCGTCTCGATCGCCGCCGGCGTGCGCGCGGCCGACATTTCGCAAGCCTTCGGCGGCCGGCGCGTGGCGCGGGTGATGCCGACGACCGCCGTGGCCATCGGCCAGGGCGCGGCCAGCCTCTATGCCGACACGGCCGAGGCGCTGGAGGCCGCCAAGGCCCTGCTGGCCCCGGTCGCCGCCACGGTCGAGCTGGCCGACGAGCAACTGATGCACGCCGCCACCGCCGTTTCCGGCTCGGCCCCGGCCTATCTCTACGCCTTCATCGAGGCGCTGGAGGCCGCCGGCGCCGGCCAGGGCCTCTCGCCCGAGGACTCGGCGCGCCTCGCCCGCGCCACCATCGCCGGCGCCTCGGCCCTGCTGGCGGCCGGCGGCGAGGAGCCTTCGGAGCTTCGCAAGCAGGTCACCTCGCCCGGCGGCACCACGGCCGCGGCCCTGTCGGTGCTGATGGGCGAGGGCGGTTTCGGCGACCTCTTGCCGCGCGCCCTGGCGGCGGCGGTGAAGCGCTCGGAGGAGCTTGGGGGCTGACTCCCTCTCCCCTTGCGGGAGAGGGGGGCCCGCGTAGCGGGTCGGGTGAGGGGTCTCTCAGAAGCAAGACGCCGCGACAGCTGATCAGCTGTCGCGGCGTTCTTCGTGGGTGCGACCCCTCATCCGTCGACTTCGTCGACACCTTCTCCCGCAAGGGGAGAAGGATTTACTGCGTCACGTCCACCAGCGCCTGCGGCGCCGTCCCCCGCGCCTTGGCCACGAACTCGACCGCCCGCACGATGTGGTCGGCGAACTCGCCGCCCAGCAGGCGGGTGTGGGTGGCGCCGGCCACGTGGTCGACATAGCCGTGCTGCGAGGCCTTGGCCGGGGCGGCTTGCATGTCCTTCCACTGGGCGCGATCGCCGACGCGGGCGCCGGCGGTGACCACGGCCACCGGCCATTCGGGCTTGAACTGCGGCTGGGCGGCGGCCTGGTCGGAGGCCTGCGCCCACAGGGTGACCTCCTGCGCCGAGGTGCGGTTGTGGCGGCCGTTGGCGAAGCCCCAGCGCTTTTCGGCCTTGGCGTCCGGCGGCAGGCCGATCTTGTCGCCCAGGCGCGTGTAGACCAGCGGCTTGTAGAGCCCGGTCGAGGCCCCCAGCGCCGCCGCGCGCGAGATGAACACGAACGACTTGATGAAGCCCTGGGCGCGCCGGATCTTGGCCGCCTCCGGCGTGGCGGCGTCGACCAGGACGAGGCCGGCGACCTGGTCGGGGTTGCGGCCGGCGTATTCGCGCAGGCGCAGGCCCGCCATCGAGTGGCCGACCAGGATGTAGGGGCCCTTCTCGCCCGAGGCGGCGACCAGCTTCTCGAAGTCCGACACGATGGCCAGGCCGTCGCGCGGGGCCGGACCCTTGGGCGAATAGCCCATGCCGGCGCGGTCGTAGGCGCAGGTGCGCCAGCCGGCGGCGGCCAGGGCGTCCTGGGTCGCGCCCCAGTCGGCGGCGAAGCCGAAGGCGCCGGCCTCCAGCCATACGGTCGGGCGATCGGCGTGCGTGGCCTCGCCCTCGCAGACCATGCGCAGGGAGCGGCCGTCGCCGATGTCGACGAAGGTCCCGCGCGGGGCCTTGTGTCCGACCGCGGCCATCACGCCGCCCGCCGCGACGAAGGAGACGAAGAGCAGGGTGAAGGCGGCAAGGGCGCGTCCGGCGTGCTTGAGCATGGGTCTCAATGTAGGGGCGCAGGGCCGTTCGTCGAGAGCGCCCGCGACGTCCGGGCGCGGTTTCTTTTCGGCGGATCAGTCCCTAGACTCCAAAGCCATGCGTCGCGCCCTGTCCGCCCTGCTGCTGGTCGCCGCCCTGGCCTCGTCGGCCGGGGCCCAGACCCATGCGCGGCGGACGCTGTCGACCCCCGCGCCGGAGACGACGGCGGCCCCCAGCGCCCAGGCCGTGATCCCGCCGCCGATCCCGCTGCAGTCGCCCAGGCCCGGCGCTGATCCCGCCGCCTGCAAGGCCGTGTGCGCCAAGACCTACTACTTCTGCCGCGCCAACACCGACGACGACAGCTGCCCCGCCGAGTGGGCCCGCTGCGACGCCCGCTGCAAGGCCACGTTCACGCGGCCTAATTGACCCTCTCCCTGAAGGGAGAGGTGTCGGCGAAGCCGACGGAGAGGGGAGTTGGGCCCCTTCGACCGCAATCCCTTCCCCTTCCGGCCCTTCGGGCCACCTCCCCCTTCAGGGGGAGGGTCTTAATCTGCTTGCTCCGCGCCCGGAACGAGGCTCAAATCCTGACGGGGCGTCACTGACGCCGCCCAACAAAAGAGCCGCGCCTCGATGTCGAACATCGCCTACTTCCCCGCCATGCCGCCGCGCGAGGACAATCGCCCGGGCAAGCGCGAGCGCACCAAGACCGCCAACCGCCAGGCCATCCTGGACGCGGCCCGGCAGGTGTTCGGCGAGCTGGGCTATGACGGGGCCACGGTGCGCGACATCATCCGCCTGACCGGTTTGGCCTCGGGCACCTTCTACAACTACTACAAGTCCAAGGAGGAGGTGTTCGACGCCCTCGCCGACGACGGGGCGCGGCGCTTTCGGCCGCTGCTGCGCGTGGAGTTCGAGAAGGCGACCGACTTCGCCTCGTTCCTGCGCGGGGCCATGCGGGCCTATTTCGACTTCCTGGCCGCCGAGCACGAGACCTGGCGCGTCAACCGCCCGGCCGGCGAGACCCATCCGCAGGTGCGGGCCACGCCCGAGGTCACCGCCGTCTTCGCCGAGGTGCGCGAGGCCTTCGAGCGGGTGCTGGAGCGCGATCACGCCCCGCCGGTCGACCTCGACTACCTGACCGCCGCCTGCATCGCCGTGGCCCGCGAGGTCGGCGACAAGATGCTCGAGCGCCGGCCGATGGACACGCAGGGCGCCACCGCCTTCGCCGTCGGCCTGATCCTCGGCGGCCTGCCGGCGCTGCCCAGGCCCTAGCCGGCCGCCTTTCCCCGAACGTAAAAGAGAGAAGCCCCCGAATGGCCGACGTCCAGAAGCTGGTCCTCAAGACGATCCTGTCGCTGCCGACCCCGATCCTGCGGGCGCTGAGCGGCGGAGGCGTCGTCTATCGCGGCGGACGCACCCTGGACCCGCGCTTCCAGTTCTTCGCCAACGCGGCCAAGGGCCTGCCGTCGATGACCACCCTGTCGCCACAGGAAGCACGGGCGGGCAGCGCCAAGGGCCTGCTGGCGGTTTCCGGCCCGCCCGAGGTCGGGGTGCGCAACGAGAGCCTGACGGTAGACGGCCCCGGCGGCCAGATCCCGATCCGCGCCTATCGCCCGGCCGAGCAGGACAGTTCCGCGCCGCTGATCGTCTTCGCCCACTTCGGCGGCGGGGTGATCGGGGATCTGGAGACCTGCCACGCCTTCTGCGGGATCCTGGCGCGCGTAGCCAAGACCGCCGTGCTGTCGGTCGACTACCGCCTGGCGCCGGACCATCGCTTCCCGGCGGGGCTGGACGACGTGCTGGCCGCCTGGCGCTGGGGCCGCGACAACGCCGCCCGCTTCGGCGCGGCGCCGGGGCAGGCCGCGATCGGCGGCGACAGCATGGGCGGCAACTTCGCCGCCGTGCTGGCCCAGGAGGCCAAACGCGCGGGCGAGACCCAGCCGGCCTTCCAGCTGCTGATCTATCCCGCCGTCGACGTGGCCAGCGAGACGCCGTCGATGGCCGTCTATGCCGACAGCTATCCGCTGAGCCGCCCGATCATGGAGTGGTTCATGGGTCACTACATGGGTCCCGAGGCCGATCCGGCCGATCCGCGCCTGTCGCCCGACAAGACGCAGGACCTGACGGGCCTGGCGCCGGCCATCGTGATCACCGCCGGCTTCGACCCCCTGGTCGACCAGGGCGAGGCCTACGCCAAGCGGCTGATCGCGGCCGGCGTGCCGACCACCTATCGCTGCTACGACAGCCTGGCGCATGGCTTCACGGCGTTCACGGGCGCGGTGCCGGCCGCCGACGCGGCCTGCCGCGAGATCGCGGGCTTGGTGCGGGCGGAGATCGAGAAGTGAAGCCCTTCCCCCTGGATGGGGGAAGGGGGAAGGGGGCATGAAAGCTCTGGTGGTGGAGGCGTTGGCCCCCGACTTCGCCGGCTGCGCGGTCCGTGACGTCTCGACCCCGACGCCTGGCCCCGGCGAGGTCCTGGTTCGCATCAGGGCCGCCAGCGTCAACTTCCCCGACCTGCTGATGACCCGTGGCGAGTACCAGCTGAAGCCGGACCTGCCATTCACCCCCGGCCTGGACTTCGCCGGCGAGGTTGCGGCCCTGGGCGAGGGGGTCGATGGCCTGGAGATCGGCGCGGCGGTGGTGGGCGGCGCCCGAACCGGAGCCTTCGCCGAGTACATCGCCGTGCCCGTCAGGGCGCTGAAACCGAAGCCCGCACGGCTGTTGTTCGCGCAGGCGGCCTCCTACGGCGCGGCTTATCTGACGGCCCGCGTGGCGCTGGTGCGGCGGGCCAATCTGCAGGCCGGCGAGTGGCTGCTGGTGCACGGCGCGGCCGGCGGGGTGGGGCTGGCGGCCGTGGATCTGGCCAAGGCCATGGGCGCGAAGGTGATCGCCGCCTCGGCCTCCGACGACAAGCTGGCGCAGGTCTCGCGGCTCTACGCGCCTGACGCCGTCGTCAACGTCGCCGGCGGCTTCCGCGACAGGGTGAAAGAGATCACCGGCGGGCGCGGCGTCGACGTGGTCTACGATCCCGTGGGCGGCGACGTCTTCGACGAGAGCCTGCGCTGCCTGGCCTTCGACGGGCGGCTGCTGGTGATCGGCTTCACCTCCGGGCGGATCCCGACGGTCTCGGCCAACATCCCGCTGATCAAGGGGATCTCGGTGATGGGCGTGCGGGCCGGCGAATACGGCCGTCAGTTCCCCGACAGGGGCGCCGAAGACCAGGCCGCCGTCTGGACCATGGCCGAGGCCGGGACGATCCGACCGCACGTGCACGCCGAGGTTCCGCTGGACCGCTGGCGCGAGGCGTTCGAGCTCTTGGCGTCGCGGCGGGTGGTGGGCAAGGCGGTGGTTGTTTTCTGAACGAACCTCTCAGCCGCTCCGAAACCTCTCCCTATGGGAGAAGGTGAGTTTAAGCCGGCCGTCTCGCCCGCAGCGCCTGGGCGATCGTGCCGTCGTCGAGCCAGTCGAGATCGCCGCCGACGGGAACGCCCCGCGCCAGCATGGTCACCGGGACATTGGTGTTGGCCAGGCGGTCGGCCAGGTAGTGGGCGGTGGTCTGGCCGTCGACCGTGGCCGGCAGGGCCAGGATCACCTCGGCCACCTCGCCGCTGGAGGCCCGCGCCAGCAGTTCGCCCACCCGCAGGGTCTCGGGCCCCACGCCGTCCAGCGCCGAAAGCAGGCCGCCCAGCACGTGGTAGCGGCCCTTGAACGAGCCGCCGCGTTCCATGGCCCAGACCGAGCCGACCTCCTCGACCACGCACAGCAGGCGCACGTCGCGCGAGCCGTCGCTGCACACGGCGCAGGGATCGGTGGTGTCGAGCGAGCCGCAGGTGGAGCAGGTCTTCACCTTGGCCTGGGCGTCGGCCATGGCCGCGGCCAGAGGCGCCAGCAGCGCGTCCCGCTTCTTCAGCAGGGCCAGCGCAGCCCGCCGGCCCGAGCGCGGCCCAAGGCCCGGCAGCTTCGACAGCAGGGCGATCAGGCGCTCGATCTCAGGTCCGGCGGAGGCGGCCAAGGGTTTTCCTCTTTTCTCCTCTCCCCCTTGATGGGGGAGAGGTCGGGTGTGGGGGTGATGCGGCGTCGGCGGCCAGCGCCGAGGTTCACCCCCATCCCAACCCTTCCCCCATCAAGGGGGAAGGGCTTGGAACTTAGAACTTCATCCCGGGCATGCCGCCCATCAGGCCCGCCATCGGGCCGGCGGCTTCCTGCATCATCTGGGCCTGCTTGGCTTCCAGCTTCTTCTTGGCGTCGGCGTGGGCGGCGACGATCAGGTCGGCGATGACCTCGCCTTCGCCCGGCTCGATCAGGCTGTCGTCCAGCACGACCTTCTTCAGGTCGCCGCCGCCCGACAGGGTGACGGTGACCATGCCGCCGCCGGCCGTGCCTTCGATCAGGACCTCGGCGAGGCGGGATTGGGCGTCGGCCAGTTTCTGCTGCATGGCCTGGGCCTGCTTCATCAGGCCGCTGAGGTCTTTCATGGTCTGCTCCTCGTACCGAATTCCCTCCCCCTTGATGGGGGAGGGGCAGGGGTGGGGGTGGAAGCGCCGGCGGGTTCGAGCGCGGTCGAGCCGCATCCTGAAAAGCCGCGTCACCCCCATCCCCGGCCCTTCCCCCATCGAGGGGGAAGGGGGAAAATCAGTCCTCGGCCTCGTCCGGCTCGATCGGCGCGGGTTCGGGGGCCAGGACCTTGCGGATCTCGACGATCTCGGTGCCCGGGAAGGCCGACAGCACCGAGGCCACGAACGGGTCGGACTTGATGGCCGCCAGGGCTTCGCGCTCCTCGCGCTTCTGGCGCTCCATCAGGCTTTCGGCCCCGCCGCCGCCCTCGGCGGCGATCAGCCAGGGCTGGCCGGTCCATTCCTTCAGCGCGCGGACCAGGCGGCCGGCCAGGTTGCCCGGCGCGCCGGGGGCGGCCTCGAAGGTGATGGCGCCGGGGCGGAAGCTGATCGGGCGGACATACTGCTCGACGTCGAGGCGCAGACCGATGTCGCGCTTCTCGGCGATCAGCTTCAGCACGTCGTCGAACGAGGCCAGCACCGGCGCGGCCGGGGCGGCGCCGACGGCGGCCATGGCGCGCGGCGCGGCCGAGACGGCTCCGCCAGGGGCTGCTCCACCGCCCACCGCGACGCCGCCCCCTGGGCCATTGGGACCCGCGCCCGGATTGCCGCCGTCGCGCAGGACCTTCAGCGCATCCTCCGGACCCGGCAGGTCGGCGGCGTAGCACAGGCGGATGATCGCCATCTCGGCGGCGGCCATGGCGTCGGGCGCGCGGCGCACCTCGTCATGGGCCTTGAGCAGCATCTGCCACAGGCGCGCCATGGTCCCGGCGCTGGTCTGGGCGCCGACCGAGGTCAGGCGCGCGGCCTGCTCCTTGGGCATCGACAGGGCCTCGGGACCCAGCGCCTTGGCCACCGAGGCGGCGTGGCTGTGGTCCAGGAGGTCGAGCATCACCACCACCGGATCGGCGCCGAAGCCCCACAGCTGGCGGAAGGTGGTCAGGGCCTCGCCCGGCTTGCCGCTCATCACCTGTTCGAACAGGGCGATGGTCTGGCTGCGGTCGGCCAGGCCCAGCATGTCGCGCACGACGGCGGCGGTGACCGTCTGGCCGCGCTCGGTCTGGACGATGGCCTGGTCGAGCAGCGACAGGCCGTCGCGGGCCGAGCCCTCGGCGGCGCGGGCGATCAGGGCCAGGGCGTCGGGATCGATCTTCGCGCCTTCGCGCTGCGAGATGCGGTCGAAGTGCTTGGCCAGCACGTCCGGCTCGATCCGGCGCAGGTCGAAGCGCTGGGTCCGCGACAGGATCGTCACCGGCACCTTGCGGATCTCGGTGGTGGCGAAGATGAACTTGGCGTGCGGCGGCGGCTCTTCCAGCGTCTTCAGCAGCGCGTTGAACGCCGCCGTCGACAGCATGTGCACTTCGTCGATGATGTAGACCTTGTAGCGCGCCTCGACGGGGGCGTAGCGCACCCCGTCCAGCAGCTCGCGCATCTCGTCGACCTTGGTGCGGGAGGCGGCGTCGAGTTCCAGCACGTCCATGTGCCGGCCCTCGATGATGGCCCGGCAGTGCCGGCCCTCGGTGCTGAGGTCGACGCTGGGGCCGTGGACGGTGTCGCTCTCGTAGTTCAGGGCCCGGGCCAGCAGGCGGGCGGTCGTGGTCTTGCCGACCCCGCGAACGCCGGTGAGCATGAAGGCGTGGGCGATACGGCCGGTCGAGAAGGCATTGGCCAGGGTGCGGACCATGGCCTCCTGGCCGATCAGGTCCTCGAAGGTGCGCGGCCGGTACTTGCGGGCCAGCACGGTATAGGCCGCGCCGGCCTCTTCCGGTTCGGGCTCGGGCAGGGGCTTGGCCGCGACCGGCGCGGGCGCCTCGCCGAAGATGTCGGCCGTGTTCTCGTCGCGCTCGACGGTTTCCTCGCGATCGAACGCGGGCTCGTCCCAGGGCGGAGCGGAATCGGGCGTGAGGTCGTGGTCGGCCATGGGCGCAGTCTAGAGCGTCGGGCGGCGCGGCAAAAGGCTCGCGGGCGGCCGCGTCGCGTCTGCTGACAGAATTTAAGGGGTAAGGTGGAGACCGGCGGGCGACCCGAGGGTGATCTCGTTGTGGCTGCTGCCTTCCGGCCCTGACCAGGTTGGCGAGGCCATCGTCCGTCGCCGATCTCCGAGGGGGTATATCGCGACTCATCGCGCGATATGCAAGCGCCAAGCGCTCCGCCCCGTGACGACTCTTCGCCGCGACCCGTCGCTGGGCGGGCGCCGAGCGTCAAAACCCCTTACACTTTCGGCGGTCAGCCTCTACAGAATCAGCCATGCCGCTTTCCGAAATCGTCAACATCTTCGCGGGCAACCCGCTGGACCGCGCCGGCGAGCGCCGAGGCGACGCCAGCTGGATCGCCGAGAAGCTGGAGGACCCCCAGTCCCTGGCCGTGGCCGTGTGGAACGGCAAGGTTCTCGTCGAGGACTCGCCTTCGGCCGATGAAGAGCCGACCGGCGTCCAGATCGCCTATCTGCGCGCCGACATGGCCAAGGAACTGGCCGGCACGGACGAGCGCCTGCTGTTCATGGGTCTGTGGAAGGACATCGCCGTCTTCGCCGTCGACCTGGAGGGCGCGGCCGATCCGTCGGAAGGCGCGCTCGCGGGGCTTGGCCGCTTCGAGGACCTGCGCGGCGCGGCCGCGACCCTGCCCGCGCCCGACGCCGGCATCCTGGCCACCGCCAAGTCGATGTTCGAATGGCGGCGCAAGCACCCGTTCTGCGCCAACTGCGGCAACAAGAGCGACATCGCCGACGGCGGCTGGAAGCGCATCTGCCCGTCCTGCCACGCCGAGCACTTCCCGCGCACCGACCCGGTGGCGATCATGCTGGCCGTGCACGGCGGCAAGTGCCTGCTGGGCCGCCAGGCGGCGTGGCCCGCCGGCATGTTCTCGGCCCTGGCCGGCTTCGTCGAGCCTGGCGAGACCATCGAGGAGGCCTGCGCCCGCGAGCTGAAGGAAGAGGCGGGCCTGGTGGCCGTCAAGGTCCGCTACCACTCCAGCCAGCCCTGGCCGTTCCCCGCCTCGCTGATGATGGGCATGATCGCCGAGGTCGACAGCGACCAGGCCGCCCCCGACCAGACCGAACTGGAAGCCGTCCGCTGGTTCGACAAGGACGAGGCCAAAGCCCTGATCCGCGGCGAGATCGACGACGCCTTCGCGCCCCCGACCCTGGCCATCGCGCACCAGCTGATCAAGACGTGGTGCGAGAGCGAGGATTGAGGGGGAGGGGGCTTCTAGAGCCCTCTCTCTTCGAGAGAGGGAGGGGCCCGCCGCCGCAGGCGGTGGGAGGGTGAGAGGTTACAGCCTCGCCGAACCAAGCACTGCCAGTATGTCATCGGCGACACCGCCGGGATCGGCCAGAACCCGGCTCGCTCGGGACTCTCAGGACCATGTATCCGAACAGTTCCAGGATTTGCGTGCGCCGCGCGTCGTGATCTTCGCGCCCATCGTGGACCGCACCGTCCAGCTCGACGATCAGCTTTCCAGCCTCGCAGACGAAGTCGGCGAAGTAGCGGTCGATCGGAAGCTGCCGCAGGAATTTGAAGCCGCCGAGGCGACGGTTGCGGACGAGCTTCCAAAGCGCCTTTTCCGCGAGGGTCTGATTCCGGCGAAGCCTGCGGGCGTTGGCTGTCCTGTTCATGACGTCAGCTTCGGCTCGCCCGTGAAAGCGGCGCAACCGAAGGAATGGGGAATTTCCTGCTGTCGGTGAAACCTCTCACCCTCCCACCGCTTCGCGGTGGGCCCCTCCCTCTCTCGCAGAGAGAGGGGTCAGGTTTGCTTCCCTCACCCCGCCAGCTTCACCCACTCCCGCGCCACCATCGCCACCAGCACCAGCGTCGACAGGCCGAAGGCCAGGAACCGCGCCATCACGATGTTGACGCTGGCCTGCACCAGGCTGTGCACGATCCGCAGGGCCACATAGGCCCAGGCCAGCGCCACCGCCGTTCCGTCGCCGTGGCCCGCCACGAAGATCGCCAGGGCCGCCGCGTAGAAGATCGTCGGCTGCTCCATCAGGTGGTTGTAGTTGTGGGCCGCCTGCCGGGCGGCGTCGGGCAGCACGTCCAGCGCGCCGGGAAAGCGGGCGTCCTGCGGCTTGATCCCGGCCTTGGTCATCGCCGGCAGCCGCTGGGCGTACATCCACGCCCACATCACCAGCGACCAGCTCACCAGCGCCAGCACCGGCGCGATCATCGTGTTCATCGGTCTTGCCTCCCCCAGGTCGTGTTTCGGGGAGGCTATCGGGGAAGCGGCGCCAGGCGAAGCCTGCCGTTTGGTCAGCGCTTCTTCAGCGTCTCTTCCATGCCGCGGCGGGCCAGTTCGTCGGCGCGTTCGTTGTGCTCATGGCCGGCGTGGCCCTTGACCCAGCGCCAGTCGACCTCGTGGCGCTGGCGCGCCGCGTCGAGGCGCTGCCACAGGTCGACGTTCTTGACCGGGCTCTTGTCGGCGGTCTTCCAGCCCTTGGCCTTCCAGCCATGGATCCACTGGGTGACGCCCTTCATCACGTACTGGCTGTCGGTGTGCAGCTCGGTCTTGGTCGGGCGGTTCAGCGCCTCCAGGGCCATGATCGCGCCCATCAGCTCCATGCGGTTGTTGGTCGTCGCCAGCTCGCCGCCGCAGATCTCCTTGCGCTTGTCGCCATACATCAGGACCGCGCCCCAGCCGCCGGGGCCGGGATTACCGCGGCAGGCGCCGTCGGTGTAGATGATCAGCTTCGGGGTCACGACCCAATCCTCACTTAAACGCGTCCGAACAGCGACAGTCCCTCGCGGTGGACGGCCAGCTTGCGCTCGTACTCCAGCGGGTCCTTGGGCTTCACCAGGGCGCCGGCCGGCGTGGCGTTCCAGTCGGCCAGGCGGGTCAGGAAGAAGCGCATGGCCGCGCCGCGCGCCAGCATCGGCAGGGCGTCGCGCTCGGCCGGGCTCAAGGGGCGGCGGCGCTCGTAGCCGGCGATCAGGGCTTGGGCGGCGGTGACGTTGAAGCTGCCGTCGGCCTCGAAGCACCAGGCGTTCAGGGTCACGGCCACGTCGTAGGCGTAGGCGTCGTCGCAGGCGAAGTAGAAGTCGATGGTCGCCGCGAACTTGCCGTCGGTCTTGAAGAAGACGTTGTCGGGGAAGTAGTCGGCGTGGATCGTGCCGGCGGGCAGGTTGCGCGGCCAGGCCAGGGCCATCTCGGCCAGGTCCTTGTCGATCGTGGCGGCCAGGCCGGGCTTGAGGTCCTCGGCGGCCTGGCGGTGCTTGGAGAACAGCGCCGCCCAGTGCGGCTGGCCCAGGTCGTTGGCGCGGCGGCCGGCATAGCCTTCGCCCGCCAGGTGCAGCCAGGCCAGGCCCTCGCCGGCCTCGCGGCAGTGGGCGGGGCTGGGCTTGCGCACCGACAGGCCCGGCATGAACTCGACGATGGCGGCCGGCTTGCCGCGCAGGGTCTTGAGGGTCTTGCCCGCCTTGTCGGCGATCGGCCGGGCCGAGGGATAGCCGCGATCGGCCAGCCAGCCCAGCAGGTCGAGGAAGTAGGGCAGGTCCTCGGGCCGCGCGCGGCGCTCGTAGACCGTCAGGATGTAGCGGCCCGTCTCCGTCTCCAGCAGGAAGTTGGAGTTCTCCACGCCCTCGGCGATGCCCTTGAACGCCAGCGGGGCGCCCAGGGCGTACTCGGCCAGGAAGCCTTCGAGCTCTTGATCGGTGATGTCGGTGTAGACGGCCATGGGCGCGGGATGCGGCGCCGCGCGCTGGCGGTCAAGCGGGCGTCTCCAGAAACCCTCTCCCTATGGGAGAGGGAGTTTCTTCCTCAAGCCGTCGTCAGCAGGCGCGGCAGCTTGAAGGTCACCGTTTCGCGGGCCTCGACCAGTTCCTCGATCTCGATGTCGAAATGGCCGCTGATGGCGTCGATGACGCCCTGCACCAGGTCCTCCGGCGCCGAGGCGCCGGCGGTCAGGCCGATGGTGGCCACGCCCTCGAACCAGCTCCAGTCCAGGCCCGAGGCGTCGTCGATCAGGTAGGCGGCCTTGGCGCCGGCCTTCAGGCCCACTTCCTTCAGGCGCACCGAGTTGGACGAGTTGCGCGAGCCGACCACCAGGATCAGGTCCGACGCCTCGGCCAGCATCTTCACCGCGTCCTGGCGGTTGGTGGTGGCGTAGCAGATGTCTTCCTTGTGGGGCGCGGCGATGCCGGGGAAGCGCTCCTTGAGCATGGCCACGATGTCGGCGGTGTCGTCGACCGACAGGGTGGTCTGGGTCAGGAAGGCCACGTTCGAGGCGTCCTTGGGCTGCCAGGTCCGCGCGTCGTCGATGTCCTCGATCAGGGCCACCGTGCCCTCGGGCAGCTGGCCCATGGTGCCGACCACCTCGGGGTGGCCCGCGTGGCCGATCAGCACGATCTCGCGGCCGTTGTCGAAATGCTTCTGGGCCTCGACGTGGACCTTGGAGACCAGCGGGCAGGTGGCGTCGAGATAGATCATCTGCCGCGACTTGGCCTCGGCCGGCACCGATTTGGGCACGCCGTGGGCCGAGAACACCACCGGGCGGTCGTCGGGAGCCTCGTTCAGCTCCTCGATGAAGATCGCGCCCAGGGCCTTGAGCCGGTCGACCACGTGGCGGTTGTGGACGATCTCGTGTCGCACATAGACCGGCGCGCCGAACTTCTCGATGGCCCGCTCGACGATCTGGATGGCCCGGTCGACCCCGGCGCAGAAGCCGCGCGGGCTGGCCAGGAACAGGCGGAGCTTGGGACGGACCGGGGGACGGATCGGCGCGGGCGTGGTCATGGCGCGGAACCTAAGCGCTTGCGGGCTCGGGCGCCAGACGTGCCGCGCATGGCGTTTTGACGACCAAGCTGCAACGTGCGCCCGTTGCGAGGTCACGCATATGCCTTTATCAGGCTGCATGACGCCGGTTGGGGCCTTTCCCTTTCTGGCAATCCTTCTCGAACCGGACGTTTCATGCGCCGCACGCTTTCCGTCGCCTTCAGCGCCCTGATGGCCCTGTCGATCGCCGTCACCGCCACCAGCGCCTACGCCCAGGGCGGCGGTCGCGGCGGGCAGGGCGGCGGCCAGGAGGACGACGGCGCCAAGCGCAAGAAGCGCGACGAGGAATGGAACCAGCCCAAGGCCCCGCTGGCCCAGCTGCGCAACGCCGGCCCGTGCCCGTTCGTCAAGGTGCTGTACGACGCCAGCCGCTATGTCGAGTTCAAGGGCGGCAAGGAAAGCGCCGCGACCACCGGCTACACCGGCGAGATCCAGGGCGTGTCCTCGGGCTGCGCCTACAAGAGCGACGAGCCGATCAAGATGCAGGTCGAGGTGCTGTTCGCCCTGGGCCGCGGCCCGGAAGCGACCGAGACCCGCAAGACCTACCGCTACTGGGTGGCCGTGACCGAGCGCAACAAGTCGGTGCTGGCCAAGGAATATTTCGACCTGCCGATCACCTTCCCGGCCAGCGGCGACCGCGTGTTCGCCACCGAGAAGCTGCAGACCATCACCATCCCGCGCGCCGAAGCCACGACGAGCGGCAGCAATTTCGAAGTCCTGATCGGCTTCGACGTCACCCCGGAAATGGCCGCCTTCAACCGCGACGGCAAGCGCTTCCGCGTCAACGCCGGCCAGGCCGCCCAAGCCCAGCAAGCAGGGACTCCTCCTAAGCAATGAACGATTTGAAGCGGTCCTTGAGCGAGGCGGCCGCGGCCGCTTTCCAGGCCGCCGGACTGTCTCCCGACTTCGGGCGCGTCACGGCGTCCGACCGGCCCGACCTGGCCGACTTCCAGTGCAACGGCGCTCTCGCCGCGGCCAAGAGCGCCAAGCGTAATCCCCGCGAAATCGCCGTCCAGGTGGTCGAGCAGCTGAAGGCCGATCCGCGCCTGGCCTCTGTCGAGATCGCCGGCGTCGGTTTCATCAACATGCGCGTCAGCCCCGCGGCCCTGGCCGCCCGCGCCGACGAGATCGCCGCCGACGAGCGCGCCGGCGCCAGCCTGCTGGCCGATCCGCGCCGCGTGCTGGTCGACTATGCCGGCCCCAACGTGGCCAAGCCGATGCACGTGGGCCACCTGCGCGCCTCGATCATCGGCGAGTCGATCAAGCGCCTGTACCGCTTCCGCGGCGACCAGGTGGTGGGCGACGCCCACTTCGGCGACTGGGGCTTCCAGATGGGCCTGCTCATCACCGCGGTGATGGACGAGGACGCCTTCATCGCCGCCCTGATGGACAAGCTGCCGGACGCCCCGCGCGACTTCTCCGACGCCGACGCCGCCAAGGTGCGCGCCGAGTTCGCCGGCCGGGTCACCCTGGCCGACCTCGACCGCCTGTACCCGGCCGCCGCCGCGCGCGCCAAGGAAGACGTCGAGTATCGCGACCGCGCCCGCAAGGCGACGGCCGACCTGCAGAACGGCCGCTTCGGCTATCGCCTGCTGTGGAAGCACTTCGTCGACGTCAGCCGCGTGGCCCTGGAGCGCGAGTTCCACGCCCTGGGCGTCGACTTCGACCTGTGGAAGGGCGAAAGCGACGCCGATCCGCTGATCGCGCCGATGGTGCGCCAGCTGGAGGACAAGGGCCTGCTGGTCGAGGACCAGGGCGCCCGCATCGTCCGCGTGGCCCGTCCTGGCGAGACCAAGAAGAAGAAGCTGCCCGACGGCTCGGTGATCGAGGTCGAAAGCCCCGATCCGCTGCTGGTGGTCTCGTCGGAAGGCTCGGCCATGTACGGCACGACCGACCTGGCCACGATCCTGGATCGCCGCCAGTCGTTCGACCCGCACCTGATCCTCTACTGCGTCGACCAGCGCCAGGCCGACCACTTCGAGCAGGTGTTCCGCGCCGCCTACCTCGCCGGTTACGCCCAGCCGGGCGGCCTGGAGCACATCGGCTTCGGCACCATGAACGGCGCCGACGGCAAGCCGTTCAAGACCCGCGCCGGCGGCGTGCTGAAGCTGCACGACCTGATCGAGATGGCCCGCGAGAAGGCCCGCGAGCGCCTGCGCGAAGCCGGCCTGGGGGCGGAACTGTCGCCGGAAGCCTTCGAGGAGACCGCGCACAAGGTCGGCGTCGCCGCCCTGAAGTTCGCCGACCTGCAGAACTTCCGCGGCACCTCCTACGTCTTCGACCTCGACCGCTTCACCAGCTTCGAGGGCAAGACCGGTCCGTACCTGCTGTACCAGACCGTCCGTATCAAGAGCATCCTGCGCAAGGCCGCCGAGCAGGGCGCGCAAGGCGGGGCCGTGATCGTCGCCGAACCGGCCGAACGCGACCTGACCCTGCTGCTGGACGCCTTCGAGGGCGCGCTGAGCGAGGCCTACGACAAGAAGGCTCCCAACTTCGTGGCCGAGCACGCCTACAAGCTGGCCCAGGGCTTCTCGAAGTTCTACGCCGCCTGCCCGATCCTGGGCGCCGACGAGCCGGCCGTGCGCGCCTCGCGCCTGACCCTGGCCCAGACGGCCCTCAAGCAGCTTGAGCTGGCGCTCGACCTGCTGGGCGTGGAAACGCCCGAGCGGATGTAGCCTGATCCCTCTCCCCTTGCGGGAGAGGGTGGCCTCCCGAAGGGAGGTCGGGTGAGGGGTTGCACGTACAGAAACGCCGCGACAGCTGATCGGCTGTCGCGGCGTTTTGCTTTTGAGAGACCCCTCATCCGCCGGCCTTCGGCCGCCACCTTCTCCCGCAAGGGGAGAAGGATTAGTCGGTGGAAAACCCCGCCACGTTCTCCGTCGTCACCGGCCCGGCCACCTTGCCGGCCGTGACCCGGCGCAGCCGCACGTCGCGCACCGGCAGGTCCTTCTCGCCCTTGATGCTGCAAATCGAGCCGGCCTGCGCGACGCGCACGTCGCTGACTCGCAGGCCCTCGATCGCGGTCAGCCGCCGCTCGTAGGTCGGAACCAGGGTGCGCCACTGGTAGAGCACGTCGGTGTCGACCGCGAGCACGCTGCCGGCGATCTTCGTGGCGCTGACATTGCGCATGTGGATGCCCCGCACGAACCCGCCGCGCCGCTCGTTGGTCTTGACGAACAGCAGGTTGGCGATCGGCACGGCCCAGCCGTCCACGCCCCCATTCCCCCTTGGGCCGTCGCCGGTGAAGTGGCAGTTGTCGACGAAGACGTTCTCGATCCCGGCCGACAGCTCGCTGCCCACGGCCATCAATTGGTGGCCGTTCCTGATCTGGCAGTCGCGCATCACGACGTTGCGGGTGGGCACGCCCAGGCGCCAGGCGTCCTGGTCGCGGCCCGACTTCACCGAGACCGCGTCGTCGCCCTGGTCGAACACGCAGTCCTCGATCAGCACGTTCTGGCTCATCTCCGGATCAACGCCGTCGTTGTTGTGGCCGTGGGCGCGGATCTTCACCCGGCGGATGACGACGTCGGCGCAGAGGAAGGGATGGATCACCCAGAACGGGCTGTCCTCGATGCTGACGTCCTCGACCAGCACGTGGCGGCAGCGGTTGAACTGGATGAACTGCGGACGCAGGTTCGCCTCGCCGCCCGTCATCCGGCGCTGGTCGACCGGCTCGCCCCTGGCGGCCTGGTGATACAGCACCACCAGGGCGTCCATGTGCGGCTTGGGCCGCTTGTACCATTCGCGCCAGACGTCCAGCTTGGCCTTCAGCCTGCCGGGGCCGGTGATCGCCACGTTCTCGCAGTCGAAGGCGTAGACCAGCGGTGAATAGTTCCAGCACTCCAGCCCCTCCCAGGTGGTCTGGACGGGCGGCAGGTAGTCGGCGGGCTTTTCGGAGAACAGCAGGGTGGCGCCCTTGGCCAGGTGCAGGGCGACGTTGCTCTTGAAGTGCACCTTGCCGGTCGGCCAGGTCCCCTCGGGGACCACCACCACCCCAGCGCCGGCGGCGTTGGCGGCCGTGATCGCCGCGGCGATGGCGGCGCTGGTCTTGGCCTGGTCGCCCTGGTCGGCGCCGAAGTCGGTGATGACAAAGCGCCTGGCGCGGGAGAAGTCGGGCACGCCGATCGAGGGCATGTCGAACGGCGCGGTCGGGGCGACCAGCTTGCGGGGAAAGGGCTTGGCGATGGCCAGGCCGGGGATCAGCGGCGCCAGGAGCCCGGCGCCCAGCGCCGTCCGCCGGGTGGTCTGAACGATAGCCATGCCGCGTCTCCCGATGCCGGACGTCGATCGCGCCCGTGTCGGTGCATTGCTCGCATGGTGGGATGCGAAGTCAATATTCGGGATTACCAGATCCTCCCCCCGAAGGGGGAGGTGTCGCCGAAGGCGACGGAGGGGGACGTGGCCTGGGAGGCCACAGATTCCCTTCCGTCAGAAGTCTCTTCCCCCTCCGGCCCTCCGGGCCACCTCCCCCTTCGGGGGGAGGATCTGGTTCAGACCAACCGCTCCAGCCCGGCGCGGGCCGCCTTCAGGAACACGCTGGGCAGCGCCGACAGCCCCTCATGCGGGGTCCAGACGAAGTCGCCGGCGACGTCGGCCTCGGCGACCATCACCCGCAGGGTCAGCGAGAAGTGGGTGAAGACGTGCTCCACCGCGCCCAGGTCGCGCCAGGGGGCCAGGATCGGCGCGGCGCGGGCGGCCTCGTCGTCGCTCCACGGGCGGTCGCGCCAGTCCGAGGTCGGCAGGCCCAGCATGCCGCCCAGCAGGCCCTTGTCCGGACGCCGCACCAGGGCCGTCTCGCCACGGCGGCTGACGATATAGGCCACGCCATGGCGGCGCGGTCGGTCGGCCTTCTTCGTGCGGCGGGGAAAGGTCTCGGGCGCGCCCTTGGCCCGGGCCGCGCAAAAGGCCTCCACCGGGCAGCGGTCGCACAGCGGGGCCTTGGGCTTGCAGACCGTGGCGCCCAGGTCCATCAGCGCCTGGGCCCAGTCGCCGGGGCGATCGTCGCTGACCAGGCCGGCGGCCAGGCGCTTGAGCTCCGGCTTGGCGTCGGGCAGCGGCGTCTCCACCGCGAACAGCCGCGCCATCACCCGCTCGACATTGCCGTCGACCACGTTGGCCGCCCGGTCGAAGGCGATGGCCGCCACCGCCGCGGCGGTGTAGCCGCCCACGCCCGGCAGGGCCAGCAGGCCCTCCTCGCTGTCGGGGAACTCGCCGCCGTGCTGGCTGGCCACCGCCCGGGCGCAGGCCAGCAGGTTGCGGGCGCGGGCGTAGTAGCCAAGGCCCGCCCAGGCGGCCATCAGCTCGCCGTCCTGCTCGGCCGCCAGGGCCTCGACGGTGGGCCAGCGCTGGGTGAAGGCCAGGAAATAGGGCGTGGCGTGCGGCACCGTGGTCTGCTGCAGCATCACCTCCGACAGCCACACCCGGTAGGGGTCGCTGCGCAGGCCCATGGCGCCGGCGGCGGGGCCGGTTCGCCACGGCAGCACCCGCGCCTCGCGGTCGTACCAGGAAAGCAGGGCTGAGCGGATCGCGGCGACGTCGGTCATTGTCCGCCTCCTATCGCAAATCCGCGCGCGCGAGGGGAGGGGGGCGTGCTAGCATTGTGAGGCAATGTATCGCCGCACGCTGCCCACGGCCGACGAGGCCCTGAAGATCCTGTCGCGCCGCCGCACCCGGCCGCCGATGCGCGTGCCGCCGCCGGCGGGCAAGAGCCTGGCCAAGTTCATCCGCGAGCTCGACAAGAAGCACGGCCAGGGCCCCGGCGCGCTGCAGGCCCGCTGGAAGGAGATCGTCGGCGAGAGCCTGGCCCGCCGCACCGAGCCCGTCCGGATCATCAAGAGTCGCACCGGCGAGGGCGGCACGCTGGAACTGCGCGTCGACGGCCCCGTCGCCTCGCTGATCCAGCACCAGGTCGGCCAGATCACCCAGCGCCTGGACCTGCTGCTAGGCAAGGGCGCGGTGACCCGCCTGCGCATCGTCCAGGGACCCGTGCGCGTCGCCGCGGCCGCCTCGGCCCCGCCGCGTCCGCGCCGCCGGCCGCCGCTCGACGCGGCCCAGGAGCGCGACCTGGCCTCCAGCCTGTCCGACCAGCCCGAAGGCCCGCTGAAAGAGGCGCTGCTGAAGCTGGGGCGCGGCGTGCTGCGCAACGAGCGTTGACAACCTTCGCGGGTTGCCGCTGATGCGCGAAAGCCTCATCGGCGCCATTTTCACGCGGCTAAAGAATCGCGCTTAACTTCACTGTTCACGTTCGAGGAAGACCCGACCATGCGCTCGCCCCTTCGCCGGATCCTGCTCGCCGCGACCCTGGTCGCCAGCGTCGCCGGCCTGTCCGCCTGCAACAAGTCGGGCTCGACCGTCACGGCCGACGACATGAGCCTGGGCAACCCCAACGCCAAGGTCACGGTCATCGAGTACGCTTCGGCCAGCTGCGTCCACTGCGCCAAGTGGAACGAGGAGGTCTTCCCGGCCTTCAAGCAGAAGTACATCGACACCGGCAAGGTGAACTACGTCTATCGCGAGTTCCTGACCGCCCCGCCGCAGGTGGCCGCCGCCTCGTTCCTGCTGGCCCGCTGCGCCGGCAAGGACAAGTATTTCTCGGTGCTGGACTCGGTCTATCGCTCGCAGGAAGAGATGTTCACCACCGGCGACTATCGCGGCGTGCTGCTGCGCATCGCCCAGTCGTCGGGCCTGAACGAGCAGCAGTTCGACGCCTGCGTCAGCGACGAGAAGGCGCTGAAGGCCCTCAACGACCGTATCGAGCGCTACTCCAAGGAAACCGACATCAAGGGCACCCCGACCTTCGTCATCAACGGCAAGAAGCTGAACGACGAAGGCGGCGAGGCTCCGCTGGCCCAGCTGGACACCGCCATCGCCGCGGCGAGCAAGTAGGCATGACCCTGGACCGGCGCGCGCTGATCGTTTCGGGCCTGGCGGCAGCGACCGCCATGCCGACGCTTGCGCGCGCCGCGCCCTTGCCGGCCCAGCCGGGCGACCACGTGCTGGGCTCGCCCAAGGCCAAGGTGCAGATCGTCGAGTACGCCTCGATGAGCTGCGGCCACTGCGCCCACACGGCCATGGACGTCATGCCGGCGATCAAGAAGCGCTACATCGACACGGGCAAGGCCCGGCTGGTGTTCCGCGAGTTCCTGACCCCGCCCTACGACCTGGCCGGCGCCGGCTTCCTGCTGGCCAACCGCGTGCCGCCGGCCCGCTATTTCGAGGCGGTCGACGCGATCTTCGCCGCCCAGAAGACCATGTACCAGACCGGCGACTACTGGGGCGGCCTGCTGGGCGTGGCCAAGCGCTTCGGCCTGACCGAGGCCCAGCTGGAAGCGACGCTGAACGACAAGGCCGCGCTGGCCGCGCTGAACACCCGTGTCGAGGCCGCCGCCAAGCGCGACAGGATCGAGGGCACCCCGACCTTCTTCGTCAACGGCGCCCAGCTGGTCGGCGAGGTCACCGTGGACGATCTGGCCCAAGCCATCGACAAGGCCCTGAAGGGCTAGCGGGCGGGCGCGGCCGTGCAGTTCCAGCGTCTGCGCCTCTCCGGCTTCAAGTCCTTCGTCGAGCCGACGGAGTTCCGGATCGAGCCTGGCCTGACGGGCATCGTCGGGCCCAACGGCTGCGGCAAGTCAAACCTGCTGGAAGCCCTGCGCTGGGTGATGGGCGCCAACTCGGCCAAGGCCATGCGGGCCGGCGGCATGGACGACGTGATCTTCGCCGGATCGGGCAACCGCCCGCCGCGCAACCACGCCGACGTCACCCTGACCATCGACAACAGCGACCGCACCGCGCCGGCCAGCTTCAACGACGATCCGGTGCTGGAGGTCGTGCGCCGCATCGACCGCGGGGCCGGCTCGACCTACCGCATCAATGGCCGCGAGGTGCGCGCCCGCGACGTCCAGCTGCTATTCGCCGACGCCTCGACCGGGGCCAACTCGCCGGCCCTGGTGCGCCAGGGCCAGATCAGCGAGCTGATCGGCGCCAAGCCGCAGAACCGTCGCCGGATCCTGGAAGAGGCCGCCGGGGTCTCGGGCCTGCACACCCGCCGCCACGAGGCCGAGCTGCGCCTGCGGGCCGCCGAGAGCAACCTGACCCGCCTTGAGGATGTGGCCCGCGAGCTGGAGACGGCGCTGAACCGCCTCAAGCGCGAGGCCCGCCAGGCCGAGAAATACAAGCGCCTGTCGGCCGAGATCCGCGCCGTGCAGGGGGCGGTGCTGTTCGCCCGCTGGGCCGAGGCCCGCGACACGCTGGAGCGCACCCAGTCCGAGGCGACCCAGTCGGCCCGCGAGGTCGAGGAAACGGCCCGCGCCGCCGCCGCCGGCCAGGGCGCGATCGTCACGGCCGAGGCCGCCATGCCGCCGCTGCGCGAAGAGGCTGCCATCGCCCAGGCGGTGCTGGGCCAGCTGGCGATCCAGAAGGACCGCGCCGAGCGCGACGCCGCCGCCGCCGCCGCCGAGTTCCAGCGCCTGTCGGCCGACCTTTCCCGCATCGACGACGACCGCGCCCGCGAGCAGCAGGCCGCCGAGGACGCGGGCGCCAGCCTGGCCCGCATCGAGCCGGAACTGGCCGAGGTGCGCGGCCTGATCTCCGCCGCTCCCGAGCGCGGCCCCGAGCTGGAGACCGCCGCCAAGGCCGCCGAGGCCGCACGGGCGGAAGCCGATGGGGCCGTCGAGCGCCTGGCCGCCCAGTCCGCCGCCGAGGAAGCCCGCGCCCGCGCCGCCGCCCAGCGCCTGGCCGAGGCCGAAAGCCGCCTGGCCCGCACCGTCCGCGCTCTGGACCAGGCCAAGGCCGAGCGCGCCGCCGTCGGTCCGGCCGTCGATCCCGCCGCGGCCGAGGCTCGTCAGCGCTTTTCCAACGCCGAGGCCGCCCTTGCCGCCGCCCGCGCCGCCCTGGAGGCCGCCGAGGCCGAGCGCACGACGGCCGCCCAAGCCGAGGGCGCGGCCCGCGACCTGGCCCGCAAGGCCGAGGACCAGCTGGGCCGCCTGCGCACCGAGGCCCGGGGCCTGGCCCAGCTGACCGCCCCGCGCGCCAAGAGCGGCTTCTCGCCCGCCCTCGACGCGGTGACGCCCGACAAGGGCTATGGCGCGGCCCTGGCCGCCGCCCTGGGCGACGACCTGGAAGCCGCGCTCGACGCCCGCGCGCCCTCGCACTGGGCGGGCGCCGACGCTCCGGCGACGTCCTGGCCCGACGGCGTCCAGCCGCTGGCCCCGCTGGTCAAGGCGCCGCCCGAACTGGCCGCGCGCCTGGCCATGGTGGGCCTCGTGGATCGCGCCGACGCCGCGCGCCTGGCCAAGGACCTGCCGGTCGGCGCGCGCCTGGTCTCCAAGGAAGGCGACCTGTGGCGCTGGGACGGCTTCGTCGCCAAGGCCGACGCCCCCAAGCCGGCCGCCGTCCGGCTGGAGCAGCGCACGCGCCTGGCCGAGGTCGAGGCCGAGATCGACGCGGTCGCGCCCCAGGCCGAGGCCGCGACGGCCGCCCTGAAGACCGCCGCCGACCGCCTGCGCGCCGCCGAGGACGCGCTGCGCGACAAGCGCCGGGGTCCGCCCGACGCCGAGCGCCTGCTCACCCAGGCGCGCGAGACCGTGGCCCGCTACGAGCGCGAGGCCGCCCAGCGCGAGGCCCGCGCCCAGTCGCTGGACGACACCATCGCCCGCTTCGAGGCCGAGCGGGCCGAGGCCGACGAGGCCCTGGCGGCCGTTCGCGCCGAGCAGGCGGCGGCCGAAAGCGTCGGCGACCTGGCCCCGCAGCTGGCGGCCGCCCGCCAGGCCGCCGCCGCCGCCCGCGAAGCCGCTTCGGCGGCGCGATCGGCGCTCGACCTCGAGAACCGCGAGCGCGCGGGCCGCCAGCGCCGGCTGGAGAGCCTGGAGCGTGATCTCGGCGACTGGACCCGCCGCCGCGACGCCGCCGCCAAGCGCGCCGAGGGGCTGGAGGCCGACCGCGCCAAGGCCGCCGCCGCCCTGGAGGCCGCCCGCGCCGCGCCCGCCGAGCTGGAAGAAAAGCTGCTGGTCCTCGTCGACCAGTTCGACGCCGCCGAGCAGCGCCGGGCCAAGGCCAGCGACGCCCTGGAGGCGGCCGAGACCGCCCGCATCACCGCCGACCGCACCGCCCGCGCCGCCGACCAGGCCGCCGGCGAGGCCCGCGAGCGCCGCGCCGCCCTGGTCGCCCGCCTGGACGCCGCCCGCGAACGCTTCGCCGAGATCGCCTCGAACATCCGCGAGAGCGCCCGCATGGAGCCCGAGGCCCTGGGCCGCCACCTGGCCGGCGAGGCCGTGGCTGTCCCGAAGGACGCCGCCGGCGTCGAGGCCCACCTGTTTGCTCTCGAACGCGAGCGGGATGCGATCGGTCCGGTGAACCTGCGCGCCGAAGAAGAGGCCCAGGAATATGCCGGGCGGCTCGAGACCATGCGCATCGAGCGCGCCGACCTGTCGGGCGCGGTGGCCAAGCTGCGCGACGGCATCGAGGAGCTGAACGCCGAAGGGCGCGAGCGCCTGCTGGCCGCCTTCGACGTCATCAACAACCACTTCCAGACCCTGTTCCAGGCGCTGTTCGGCGGCGGCCAGGCCGAGCTGCGGCTGATCGAGAGCGATGATCCGCTGGAAGCCGGTCTGGAGATCTTCGCCTGCCCGCCCGGCAAGCGCCTGGCCAGCATGAGCCTGATGAGCGGCGGCGAGCAGGCCCTGACCGCCAGCGCCCTGATCTTCGGCGTGTTCCTGGCCAATCCGGCCCCGATCTGCGTGCTGGACGAAGTCGACGCGCCTCTGGATGACGCCAATGTCGACCGCTACTGCAACATGCTCGACGAGATGCGCCGCCGCACCCTGACGCGCTTCATCGCCATCACCCACAACCCGGTGACCATGAGCCGCATGGACCGTCTGTTCGGCGTGACCATGTCCGAGCGCGGGGTCAGCCAGCTGGTCAGCGTCGACCTGAGCACCGCCGAAGAGCTGGTGGCGGCGCAGTAGGGGCGAGGGTTCCCGTTAGGACTGAAAAATATCCGTAAAATCCCCGCGAAAGCGGGGACCCAGGCTTTTTCTGAAACCCGCGGCGCTCGACGATAAAACTCCTGGGGGACCCGCTTTCGCGGGGATTTTACGGGGTGAGGGTTCCTCCGGCCTCTCCGGAAGCGGGTTAGAACAACCCCGCCGCCATCTGCCGCAGCGGATTGGTCGGATCGGCCAGCAGCTTCACGGCCATGGCGCAGGAGATCGTCACCAGCAGCGGCCGGATCAGCCGCGCCCCGAACCGCACGGCCAGGCGCGAGCCGAGCTGCGCCCCCAGGAACGCGCCGACGGCCATGGCCAGGCCGATGGGCCAGATCACCGCGCCCTTGAGGATGAACAGCGCCAGCGCCCCGACATTGCTGGCGGCGTTGGCCAGCTTGGTGTGGGCGGTGGCCTTCAGCACGCCGTAGCCGAGCAGGGTGACGATGGCGACCATGTAGAAGGCCCCCGCGCCGGGACCGAAGATCCCGTCATAGAAGCCGACGATCGGCGCGATGAACCCGGCGAAGACCGGCAGGGCCAGGCGGGCGGGGCCGTCCTCGGCCTTCAGGGCCTTGGACAGGCCGAAATAGACGGCGATGACGATCAGCAGCACCGGCACGAGGGCGGCCAGGAACTTCGGCGAAAGCAGGCTGGCGCACAGGGCGCCGGCGATCCCCGCCAGGCCCGCGGCGAGGCCGATCGGCCATGCGGTCTTCCAGTCGATCAGGCCGCGCTTGGCGAAGGCCCGCGTGGCCGAGACCGAACCGAACGTGCTCTGCAGCTTGCTGGTGCCCAGCGCCGCGATCGGCGGCAGGCCCGAGAGCAGCAGCGCCGGCAGGGTGATCAGGCCGCCGCCGCCGGCGATGGCGTCCAGCGTCCCGGCCACGAAGGCCACGCCGAACAGGATGACGAGCAGCTGGACGCTCAGATGTTCCATGGCAGGGCCCTACAAACGCGAAAAGCCGCCCGGGAGCCGGGCGGCGGCAGGCGGCGTGGGAAGGAAGGGGAGGCGGCCATGGCGCGTCTCCCCATCGTTCGATCAGCCGATCAGGTGGGCCCACTGGTGGGCGCGCGAGGCCTTGCTGTTGCGGCCCAGGGCCTTCAGTTCTTCGCGGGCGGCGGCCTTTTCTTCCTTGCGGACGCGTTGCTCGGCCGCTTCGGCGGTCTTGCGTTCCTTGCGCTCGGCGCGCTTGACGGCCGCGATCGCTTCCTGGCGGGCCAGGGCTTCGAGGCGGGCGATTTCCTTGGCTTCGGCGCGGGCGGCGCGGACGGCTTCCAGCTCGGCGGCGCGCTGCTCGTCGCGCTTGTCGAAATCAGGATCCTGAATGGCGACCTTCGGCTTGAACTTGGCCAGCATCGCCTTCTTGGCTTCCTGCTGGGCGGTGATGCGGTCGGCGAATCCGGTGTTCTTCAGATAGGACATGAAACTTCGTGCTGTTGGAGAGGCGCGTCTCTAAACCCCAAAACGGCTGAAAAAGCAATTGGACAGGCCCCGCTTGCCGACGGACGGAATGTCGCGCGCGAGCGACCGGCGAGGGGCGGGGCCGCCTGGGAGACCCGGATTCCGTGGTTCAGCTGACCCTGCGGAAATTCCCTCGCGAAAACAGCGCCTTGCGTAGTTTCTCCACAATCTTGACGCACCGCAGCGCGCCCTATAGGTTCCGCCGCGATCAAGCCGGCCGAAAAAGCGCCTTCTTCAGGCGCGTCTGCGGGCGCTTTCGGACCTGACCGCTTCCCATGCCCAAGGCCGACGAACCGAACGACAAGGCTTTTGAAAGCCTCGACGCTCGGCTCGACGCTTTCGAGGCGCGGAAGGCGGCGGAAAAGCCCGTCAAGGCGGCGGGCGAGAAAGCTTCCCAGGACGGCTATCGCCTCCTGGCGGATTTGATCGGGGGCGTTCTGGTGGGGCTCGGCTTCGGCTGGCTGCTCGATCATTATGCCGGCACGGGGCCTTGGGGGATGGTCGGCGGTCTGCTGATCGGCACGGGTCTCGCGATATTCTCCGTCGTCCGCAAGGCGACGAAACTGAGCGCGCAGGCGTCCAAGGCGAAGGCCGAGGATGTAGACAACGGGGACGGGCCAACCGCCCCCAAGCAGAAGAGAGACTAGGGCCGATGGCCGATCCGATGCACCAGTTCCAGATCCAGAAGATCGTGGAACTGCCGACCGTGACCGTTCCGGGCCTGGGCGCTATCGACCTGTCGATCACCAACTCGGTGTTCGCGATGCTGCTGGCCGCGACGCTGATCGTCGTCTTCTACGCCGCCGCCGCCCGCAAGGCCGTGGTGCCGGGCCGCCTGCAGACGGTGGGCGAGATGCTCTACGGGCTGGTCGACGGATTGGCCGAGTCGATCATCGGCCACGACGGCAAGAAGTTCCTGCCCTTCGTCTTCACCCTGTTCGCGTTCGTGCTGTTCATGAACCTGCAGGGCATGTTCCTGGTGTTCACCGCCACCTCGCAGCTGGCCGTGACCCTGACGCTGGGCATCATGGTCATCCTGACGGTGGTCGGCGTCGGCTTCGCCAAGAACGGCATCAAGTTCTTCAAGCTGTTCGCCCCGTCGGGCGTGCCGTGGCCGCTGTATTTCCTGCTGGTGCCGATCGAGATCCTCTCGTTCCTGATCCGCCCCATCACCCTGGGCCTTCGTCTGTTCGGCAACATGCTGGGCGGCCACGTGGTCCTGAAGATCTTCGCCGGCTTCGTCGTCGCCCTGGGCGGCCTCGGCGTTCTGGGCTGGGCCGGCGCGGCCCTGGCCCTCTCCTCCGTCATCGCCCTGACGGCGCTCGAGTTCATGGTGGCCTTCCTTCAGGCCTTCGTGTTCGCGGTGCTCACCTGCGTCTATCTCAACGACGTCGTGCACCTCGACAGCCACTGATCACCCTTTTCTCTTCAACCTATCTCTGAATTCTCAAGGAGCCTCACAATGGAAGCGGAAGCCGCTAAGTACATCGGCGCTGGCCTGGCCATGCTCGGCATGATCGGCGCGGGCGTCGGCCTGGGCGTCATGTTCGGCAACTATTTCCAAGGCGCGCTGCGCAACCCGACCGCGGCCGCTCAAGAGCGTCCGATGCTGTTCCTGGGCATGGCGCTGACGGAAGCCCTGGGCATCTTCGCCCTGGTCATCGCCTTCCTGATCCTCTTCTCGTAATCCCCAGAGCGCGGCGGGGCCGGTTCACGGCCCAAGCCGCGCTTTGATCTTCTAGAACCGAGCCTGCCCGTCCGTCTCCGGATGGCAGGCGTTAGCTGAGAGGCGCCCTCGCCCATGGCGACGGAAAATCACGGCACGGTCGAGTCGACTGAAGCCCCGGGGCACGAGAGCGGCGGTCTTCCGCAGCTCCAGTTCCAGCACTGGGGCGGTCAGATCGTCTGGCTGCTGCTCATCTTCGCCGTTCTCTACGTCGTGCTGTCGAAGGGTCTTCTGCCCCGCGTCAGCGGCGCGATCGACGAACGCGGCGCCAAGATCGCCGGCGACATCGCCGACGCCCGTCGTCTGAAGGACGAAGCCGAAGCCCAGGCCCGCGCGGCCGCGGCCGAGGTGGCCGAGGCTCGCGCCAAGGCCCAGAAGACCGCCGCGGACGCCAAGGCCAAGGCCTCGGCCGAAGCCGCCGAGCGTCAGGCCAAGGAAGAAGCCGTGCTGGCCGAGAAGCTGGCCGCGGCCGAAGCCTCGATCACCACCGCCCGCGACGAGGCCATGAGCCACGTCCGCACGGTGGCCGAGGAGACGGCCGGCGCCATCGTCGAGAAGCTGACGGGCAAGGCGGCTTCGGCCGCCGAGCTCAAAGCGGCTCTGGCCTAAGGAGTAGCCGACCATGGAACACCAATCCCTGTTCAGCTTCTCCAACCCGGAATTCTGGGTTCTGGCGGCCCTGGTGATCTTCTTCGGCCTGCTGGTCGTGCTGAAGGTCCTGCCCGGCGCCCTGTTCGGCGCGCTTGACGGCTACGCCGCCAAGATCCAGGCCGAGCTCGCCGAGGCCCAGCAGCTCCGCGAGGAGGCCCAGGCCCTGCTCGCCGAGGTCAAGGCCCAGCGCGAGGAATCCGAGCGCCAGGCTTTGGCCATGATCGAGGCGGCCAAGGCGGACGCGATCCGTCTGGAAGCCGAGGCCAAGGAGAAGCTCGAGGAGCAGATCACGCGCCGCGCCGAAATGGCCGAGCGCAAGATCGCCCAGGCCGAGGCCCAGGCCGCCGCGGACGTCAAGGCCGCGGCCGTCGACCTCGCCGCCCAGGCGGCCGAGGCGGTCCTGCTGGCCCGCGTCGCGACCGGCTCGGACCCGCTGGCCGATGCGGCCATCGGCCAGATCGGCGGCAAGCTGCAGTAGTCCTTCCGGACGGCTGAAAGATCGAAAGGCGCGGCTCGCAAGGGCCGCGCCTTTTTCTTTTGGGCCCTGTGGTGAAGGCTCGACCTTCTCCCGTCATTCCCGCCCTTGTGGCGGGAACCCTCTGTCAGTCGCAAGGGCGGTAGGGGCGGCGTGCTGAGCACGCCGCTGGCGCTTCACGTGCGGACGGAACCAGAGGTTCCCGCCACAAGGGCGGGAATGACGGGCGGTTGGGGCTGGGCCTCAGCCCGCCGCCTGCCGCCGCCTCAGCGCCTTCCTCACAGCCTTGCGTCCCCGCTTGAGCACTCGCCAGCCCGGCCGCCTCAGCACCACCTTCTCGGACCGCAGCAGCTGCTGCCAGGCCACCAGCAGGATCTCCGGTTCTCGGCGCATCAGGCGGCGGATGGGGAAGATCAGCTTGGGGTGACGGCGCTGCCAGCGGATGAAGCGGCGCTTGGCCTGGAACGAGTTGCGCAGCACCACCATCAGCCCGATCACCAGGAGGGGCAGGCCCACGTGGCCGGGCAGCGGCGTCAGCACCGCGCCGGCCAGCAGGATCAGCACGCCCAGGGCGATCAGCAGGATCCGGGCCACGCGGGCGAAGGTCTCGCGCACGACGAACGCCAGCCGGCGGCGACGGAGGCTGGAAAGGCGGCGGACGACCCTGGGGTCGCGCCGGGTCACTGGAGCGGGCTCACGGGGGCCCTAGACCGCGCGCTGGCCCCGGCGCTTGAGCGCCTTGCGCCAGCGCTTGGCCACGCGCCAGCGGCGCGGGATGACCAGCTTCTCGATCCGCAGGGCCTGCTGCCAGGCCACCAGCACCACCTCGGGCTCGCGGCGCAGCAGGCGGCGCAGCGGGAACACCAGCTTGGGGTGGGCGTGCTGGAAGCGGACGAACTGCTTGCGGGCCTTGAACGAGTTGCGCAGCACCAGCATCAGGCCGATGACCGTCAGCGGCAGGCCCATCGGGCCGGGCAGGGGCGCGATCAGAAAGCCCGCGGCGATGAACACCAGGCCCAGCAGCACCAGGGCCGCGCGAATGATCCGCCCGAGAAGCTCGCGGGCGAGTTCGTCGGCGGCGGAAAAGCGCACGGGCGTCATGGCGATGGCGAAGTTCATGGGGGCTGAACGGGGCTTGTGGTCCGCCGGTTTCCGGAAAAAGACCGGCCCCCTCGTCTCACAAGCTGCATATGGAAACGGGGCGCCCTTCCGTAAAGGCGCCCCGTTCCGCTTTCGTGCTGCTGTTGCAGCTATTCCGCGGCGAGTGGCGCGGGGGCCACAGGTTTCCACTTCAACTTCGGCTTCCGGGCCGCCAGCGTCTCGTCCAGGCGCTTGAGCGGCGCCAGGTGCGGGGCGTTCTTGAAGCGGGCCGTGTCGCCCGCCTTGGCCGCCTCCGCCAGCAGGCGCAGGGCGTCGATGAAGCGGTCGAGCTCGGCCTTCGACTCCGTCTCGGTCGGCTCGATCAGCATCGCGCCATGCACCACCAGCGGGAAGTACATGGTCATCGGGTGGAAGCCCTCGTCGATCATCGCCTTGGCGAAGTCGAGCGTGGTGACGCCCGTGTCTTCCAGCCAGGCGTCGTCGAACAGCGCCTCGTGCATGCACGGGCCTTCCGGGAAGGCCGGGCTCATCAGGTCCGACAGGCGGGCCTTGACGTAGTTGGCGTTCAGCACCGCGTCCTCGGCCACCTGGCGCAGGCCGTCGGCGCCGTGGCTGAGCATGTAGGCGTAGGCGCGCACGTACATGCCCATCTGGCCGTGGAAGGCGCTCATCCGGCCGAAGGCCTGGGCGGCGACGCCTTCGGCTTCCTCGATCAGCTTGTAGCCGTTTTCGTCATGCACCACCCACGGGGTGGGGGCGAACGGGGCGAGAGCCTCGCTCAGCACCACCGGACCCGCGCCCGGACCGCCGCCGCCGTGGGGCGTCGAGAAGGTCTTGTGCAGGTTGATGTGCATGGCGTCGACGCCCAGGTCGCCTGGGCGCACCCGGCCGACGATGGCGTTGAAGTTGGCGCCGTCGCAGTAGAAGTACGCGCCCGCCGCGTGGGTCAGGCGGGCGATCTCGACCACGTCGCGCTCGAACAGGCCGCAGGTGTTGGGGTTGGTGACCATGATCGCGGCCACGTGGTCGCCGAGCTTGGACTCCAGGTCGGCCAGGTCGACGCGGCCGTCGTCGGTCTGGGCGATCTCGACGACCGTGTAGCCGCAGAAGGCCGCCGTGGCCGGGTTGGTGCCGTGGGCGCTGGTCGGGGCCAGCACGGTCTTGCGGTGGCCGTTGCCGGCCGCCTCGTGGGCGGCGCGGATGGCCAGGAGGCCGCACAGCTCGCCATGGGCGCCGGCCTTGGGGCTCAGGGCCACCGCGGGCATGCCCGTCAGGGTCTTCAGCCAGTGGGCCAGGCGGTCCATCAGCTCGATCGCGCCCTGCACCGTCGACTGCGGCTGCAGCGGGTGGATGTCCGACAGGCCCGGCAGGCGCGCCATCTTCTCGTTCAGGCGCGGGTTGTGCTTCATCGTGCACGAGCCCAGCGGATAGAGCGCCAGGTCGATGGCGTGGTTCTTCTGGGACAGGCGCACGTAGTGGCGCACGGCTTCCGGCTCCGACAGGCCCGGCAGGCCGATGGCGTCGTCGCGGGTCAGGCCGGCCAGGGCGCCGTCGGCGGTGACGGCGTCCGGCAGGTCGACGCCGGTCTTGGTCCAGCCGCCCAGTTCGAAGATCAGCGGCTCGTCCTGCAGCAGGCCGCGGCCGCCCGACAGGGAGGCGAAGCCGGCGTCGTCATTGGAGGCTTCGGGACGGGTGGGACGTCCGACATTGTTCATGCTCATTGGACGGCTCCGGCCAGCAGCTTGGCGAAGAAGGTGATGTCGGTGTCGAGCGTGGTCTCGGTCGTGGCGACCAGCAGCACGTCGTCCAGGCCCGCGCCCGGCTCCAGGCGCGAATAGGGCACGCCGGCGATGACGCCGTGGGCGGCCAGGGTCTCGACGACCTCGGCGGCGTCCTTGGGCAGGCGCACGGCGAACTCGTTGAAGAAGCGCGGGGTGAGGATCTCGACGCCCGGGATGGCCGCCAGGGCCTTGGCCGTGGCCAGCGCCTTCTGGTGGTTCAGCGAGGCCAGCTGGCGCAGGCCCTGCTCGCCCAAGAGGCTCATGTGGATCGAGAAGGCCAGGGCGCACAGGCCGCTGTTGGTGCAGATGTTGCTGGTGGCCTTGTCGCGGCGGATGTGCTGCTCGCGGGTCGACAGGGTCAGCACGAAGCCGCGCTTGCCGTCGGCGTCCACCGTCTCGCCGCAGAGGCGGCCGGGGGCCTGGCGCACGAACTTTTCGCGGCAGGCGAAGAGGCCGACATACGGGCCGCCGAAGTTCAGGCCGTTGCCGATCGACTGGCCCTCGGCCACGGCGATGTCGGCGCCCATGGCGCCCGGCGACTTCAGCAGGCCGTAGGAGACGGCCTCGGTGGTGACCACGATCAGGAGGGCGCCGGCGGCGTGGGCGGCCTCGGCGATCTTGGAAACGTCGGTGGCCGTGCCGAACACGTTGGGGGTCTGCACGACGACGCAGGCGGTGTCGGCGTCGATGGCGGCGATCACCGCGTCCTCGGCGTCGATGGCGGCCGGCAGGCGCAGGGTGGTGACGCCGGCGGCGTGGGCCAGGGTCTCGACCGCGCCGACATATTGCGGGTGGACGCCGCCCGACAGCACGGCCTTGTTCTTGCGGGTGACGCGCTGGGCCATCATCACGGCCTCGGCCGTGGCGGTCGAGCCGTCATAGAGCGAGGCGTTGGCCACATCCATGCCGGTCAGGGCGGCGACCTGGCTCTGGAACTCGAACAGCACCTGCAGCGTGCCCTGGGCGATTTCCGGCTGGTAGGGCGTGTAGCTGGTCAGGAACTCCGACCGCTGGATGATGTGGTCCACCGTGGCCGGCACGTGGTGGCGATAGGCCCCGGCCCCGACGAAGAACGGCCCCTCGGCCGCCGAGCGGTTGCGGCGCGACAGGCGCAGGAGCTCGCGCTCGACCTCGATCTCGCCGGCGTGATGGGGCAGGTCCACAGGCTCGCTGCGGCGGGCGACGGCCGGCACGTCGACGAACAGCTCGTCGATCGAGCCCGCGCCGATCACGCCGAGCATGTCGGCGCGGTCTTCGGGGGTCAGGGGGAGGTAGCGCATCAATCAGGTCCTTCTCCCTTCCCCCTTGATGGGGGAAGGGGCGGGGATGGGGGTGTCTCCAGAGCGTGGCAGCCGAAAGTGTCAGCGGTTTCGGCGTCCGCCACGCTCCAAGTCTAGAGTCGGTGGGGTCACCCCCAACCCTGCCCTTCCCCCATCAAGGGGGAAGGGTTCTTCCTTAAAGCGTCGCCAGGAACGCCTCGTAGGCGTCGCGGTCCATCAGGGCGTCGACCTCGGCCGGGTTGGACAGCTTCAGCTTGGCGAACCAGCCGCCGCTTTCCGGCAGGGCGTTGACGGTCTCGGGCGCATCGCCCAGCTCGGCGTTGGCCTCGACCACTTCGCCCGACACCGGGGCGTAGACGTCCGAGGCGGCCTTGACGCTCTCGACGACGGCCAGGCCTTCGCCTTGAGCCACGGTCTTGCCGACTTCCGGAACTTCGACGAACACCACGTCGCCCAGCTGCTCGGCGGCGTAGGCGGTGATGCCGACGGTGGCGATGTCGCCTTCGACGGCGACCCATTCATGGTCCTTGGTGAAGCGCATGGTCTGGCCCTGGATCTAGAGTTTGCGGACGTAACGGGTGGGAACGAACGGGGAGGCGACGACCTCTGCGGCCGCCGGCTTGCCCCGGACGATGACTTTCAGCGTGGACCCGATCACCGCGTGGGCCGGGGGCACGAAACCGATGGCGATGGCGCCGCCGAAGCTGGGACCAAAGCCGCCGCTGGTGACCTTGCCGATGACGTTTCCGTCGGCGTCGGCGATCTCGGCGCCTTCGCGGGCCGGGGCGCCTTCCAGCACCTTCAGGTTCACGCGGACGCGGGCCAAGTCGCCGGCCAGCTCCTTGGCGATCCGTTCGGCCCCGAGGAAGTCGCCGGCCTCGCGGCGGCTCTTGCCGACGGCGAAGTTCAGGCCGGCCTCGATCGGCGAGACGGTCTCGTCCAGGTCGTGGCCGTAGAGCGGCAGGCCCGCTTCCAGGCGCAGGCTGTCGCGGGCGCCCAGGCCGATCGGCTTGACGCGCTCGTCTTCCAGCAGGGTGTTCCAGATGCGGGCGGCGGCGTCGGCGGGCACGGAAATTTCGTAGCCGTCCTCGCCGGTGTAGCCCGAGCGCGAGATGATCGCATCGACGCCGAAGGCGGTCAGGGCCTTGGCGTCCATGAACACCATCTGCGCGGCTTCCGGCACGTGGGCGGCCAGCACGGCGGCGGCTTCAGGGCCCTGCAGCGCCAGCAGCGCGCGGTCTTCCAGGCGCTCCACCGTGGCCTCGCCGGCCAGCGCCTCGGCGATGATCTTGTAGTCGTTGTCCTTGCAGGCGCCGTTGACCACGACGAACAGGCCGTCGTCGTCGGGGCGGGCGGTCATCAGGTCATCGATGACGCCGCCTTCGGCGTTCAGCAGCACGCCGTAGCGCTGCTTGCCGGCCTTCAGGCCCTGATAGTCGGCCGAGACCACCTTCTCGAAGCTCTTGGCCGGGTTCTCGCCCCGGATGCGCGCCTGGCCCATGTGCGAGACGTCGAACAGACCCGCATGCTCGCGGGTCCACAGGTGCTCCTTCAGCACGCCGTCCTTGTATTGGACGGGCATGGAATAGCCCGCGAACGGGACCATGCGGGCGCCGGCCGCCACGTGGGCGTCGAACAGCGGGGTCTTCTTGAGATCGTCGGTGGACACGCGGCGGGGCTCCGAAACGGGGTCGGCGACGGTTCCGGCTTCCGCCGGTTGGTCGCGCCCCCGCTGTCCCTTTGGCCTGAGAGATTCCGGCCTCTGCTTGAGAGTGGCCTTGCTCCTTCGGCGAGCCGCCCTTTCGAGCGGCTTCTTTCCAGCGTTCCTAAACCCGCGCGGTCCTTTTGCCTGAGCGTTTCCGGGGCGGTTGCGCCTTCGGCCTCGGGACACGAATCCCGACGTCTCCCGCGAGGGTCAGGGGCTCAATGAGCGACGGTCGGCGGCGAGTCAAGCGCGGCGGAGTCGTCCGCCGGATCCCTCTCCCCTTGTGGGAGAGGGTGGCCCGCGCGGCGGGTCGGGTGAGGGGTCTCTCAGACGTTGGCGGAGAGGGCTTTAGACCCCTCATCCGTCGGCCTTCGGCCGCCACCTTCCGCAAGGGGAGAAGGGAGCTCAGCCCTTCTTCACCGCGCCGCCCTGGCCCACGAAGCCCAGCACCAGGAACTGTAGTGTCGCGCCCATGGCCACGCCCAGCAGGGTGACGCCCAGCCAGGCGGCCGGTCCGGCCGTCGGGCCCATGCCCGAGCTCGCCGTCCACAGATAGACGCCCCAGACGATGATCGCGCCGGCCGCGGGGCCGATGAAGGCCAGGTTGGCCTTGCCGCCCAGCCGGCGGCGGCCGATGAGCACCAGGACGGCGCAGCCGACGATCTGCACCAGCGGGCCCGCCAGGTTCAGCGGAAAGCCGGCCTTGTCGGGCAGGGCCGAGGTGCACAGCATGGTCAGCACGACGGCCAGGCAGCCGATCGTCCAGTAGCGGCGAACGCCGATGGGGCCTTCTTTCACGCCTGATATCTTAGGCGTGCGGCATGGCCGCGCGCACCTGGGCGCGCAGCACGTCGATGGGGGCCAGGCCCGCGTCGGTCTTGAAGTGCCAGTAGGTCCAGCCGTTGCAGGCCGGGGCCGACTGCACCATGGCGCCGATCTTGTGGATCGAGCCGGTCAGGTCGCCGACCGCGATCGAGCCGTCGGGGCGCACCTTGGCCGCGTGGGCGCCCTTGGCGCAGTAGAGCGTGTCGCCCGGATGCAGCAGGCCGGCCTCGACGATCGTGCCGAACGGCACGCGCGGCTCGGCGCGCTTGGAGCCCATGACCTCGAGGTCCTGCGGGGCGATCGGCGTCACCTGGGCGATGCGGGTCCTGGCGTGCTCGATATATTCGGCCTCGCGCTCGATGCCGACGAACTTGCGGCCCAGGCGCTTGGCGGCGGCGCCGGTGGTGCCCACGCCGAAGAACGGATCCAGGATCACGTCGCCCGGCTTGGTGGTCGACAGGATCACCCGGTAGAGCAGGGCCTCGGGCTTCTGGGTCGGGTGGGCCTTCTGGCCGTCGGCGCCCTTGATGCGCTCCTCGCCGGTGCACAGCGGGATGGTCCAGTCCGAGCGCATCTGCACCTCGTCATTGGCCATCTTCAGGGCGTCGTAGTTGAAGGTGTAGCGCTTGGCGTTCTGGCTCTTGGAGGCCCAGATCAGGGTCTCGTGGGCGTTGGCGAAGCGGGTGCCCTTGAAGTTGGGCATCGGGTTGGTCTTGCGCCAGATGACGTCGTTGAGGATCCAGAAGCCCAGGTCCTGCACCGCCACGCCGACGCGGAAGATGTTGTGGTAGCTGCCGATCACCCAGATCGCGCCGTCGTCCTTGAGCACGCGGCGGGCGGCCTTCAGCCACTCGCGGGTGAACTTGTCGTAGGCGGCGAAGCTCTCGAACTGGTCCCAGTGGTCGTCGACCGCGTCGACCTTGGAATTGTCCGGACGCAGCAGGTCGCCGCCGAGTTGGAGGTTGTAGGGCGGATCGGCGAAGATCAGGTCGACCGACTTCTCGGGCAGGGCGTTCATCGCCTCGATGCAATCGCCCTGAATGATGGTTTCCGGCCCGAACGACATGTCCGCTTCCTTGCAAAACACCCAACGGAATCATGGAGTCCCGTGGTTACCCGGGAATGAACGGTCATGGTTAGCCACTGGTTAATCGCGATTCGAAAAGCGGTTAATGGTGGTTGATGTTCCGCAAATGTTCTCTATCGTGGACTCGACCGAGACGCGCAGGGCTCGGCCGCGCTGGGATCGTTCGAGAACCTTGGGGGACGTGAGGGGGCATGGCGCTGATCCGTGGGTTCATCGCGTCCAGCCTCGACGGCCGCGTCGCCGACGCCGGCGGCGGGGTCGAGTGGCTGGCGCCGTTCCGCAAGGTGGATCCCGGCTACGGCGCCTTCATCGACCTTGTCGGCACGGTGGTCATGGGCCGGGCGACCTATGACCAGATCCCCAGCCTGGGCATGGGCTGGCCCTATGCCGGCAAGCGCGGCTTCGTCGTCACCTCGCGGCGGGGCGACCCGGTGCAGCGCGGGGTGCGGTTCTGGCGCGAAGGCCTGCCGGCCCTGGTCGACCGCCTGCGCGATCTCGACGACGGCGACGCCTGGGTGGTCGGCGGCGCTGGCCTTCTGGCCGCCTTCGCCGAGCACGGGGCGCTGGATCGCCTGTCGCTGCTGATCGCGCCCGTGCTGCTGGGCGAGGGCGCGCCGCTGTTTCCCGAACGCACGGGGCCGCCCAGGGGTCTCGTCCTGCGCGGCGCGGCCTCGCTGGCCATGGGGGTGGTGCGGCTGGACTACGAGCTCTTGCCGGTCAAGGCGGGGCGGGGGAGGGAGCGCTCCAGGGAGGCGCGGCCTTCGGGGCCCTGAGCTGCATTCACAGCCTGAACGCTCTCCCTGCCTCTCTCGGCGCCCCGCCTTCCCCTGTGATGGCGAGGTTCTCCGCGGCCGGGCCTTGGCCTGGACGTCAGCTTGGATCGCCGCCTTCGCGGGGAAGCTCGGTGGGGAGCGGGTGAGGGCGACCGTCATCGCCCGCGCAAACAGTTGTCGTCCCGTCTTCGCGCGGCTTTGGCGGCTGATGACTGTAGATGGCGCGATCTTTGCTGTTGCAGAAAAAGTGTCATCAACCTGTGAAATAGACGCGGCGTCTGAGTAACGGCGCCGTGGGCACGAGTCCCCGCGGCGTTTTTCTTTGGGGGGACGCCGGAATGTTGCAGAGGTCCGCGAGCGCGCTCGCTATCGCCGCCTGTCTTATGCTCGCCAGCCAGGTGCACGCGGCCGAAGCGCCCGCGATCGCCACGGCCGGCACGGCCTCGGCTGCGGCGGCCGACGAACTGGACGGCGTGGTGGTGGTCGGCAGCGGCCAGACCCGCTCGGTCTCGACCCTGACGCCGGCCAGCCTGGAAGTGCTGCCCCCGGGCACGAGCGTGCAGAAGGCGCTGAACTTCCTGCCTGGCGTGATGGCCCAGTCGATTGACGCCCTGGGCGTCAACGAGCAGTCGCTGTCGCTGCAGGTGCGGGGCTTCAACACCACCCACCTCGGCTACACGCTGGACGGCATGCCGCTGGGCGACGGCGCCTACAACAACTACAATGGCCTGACGATCAGCCGGGCGCTGATCTCCGAGAACCTGGGTCGCGCCGACTTGGCGACCGGCATCGCCGGCCTGTCGATCCCGTCGACCAGCAACCTCGGCGGCGCGCTGATCTACAGCTCCAGCGATCCGAAGAAGGCCATGGGCCTGTCGATCAGCCAGAGCTTCGGCAGCGAGGACACCCTGCGCACCTTCGCCCGCTTCGACACCGGCGAGCGCAACGGCTGGTCGGCCTATCTGTCGGGCCAGTACAGCGAGCAGGACCTGTTCGTGAACCAGCCAGTCTACAACAAGTCGACCGGCAAGCAGTTCAACGGCAAGCTGACCTACAAGGGCGAGCGCGGCCAGGTCACGGCCTTCGCCGACATCTCGCGCACCAACCAGGCCGACGACGCCTATCTGTCGAAGGACATGTTGAACCGCCTGGGCTGGGACTGGGGCGGCTATGCGCCCAACTGGGACGCCTACGTCTCGCGAGCCGCCTGCTCGGTGGCCTCGCTGGCCTCCAAGTGCGTGACCTCGACGGCGCCGGAAAAGCTGTCGGACGTCACCTTCACCAACGGCCAGATCCTGCGCAACGACGACCTGTTCTACGTCGCGGCCGACTTCGACGTGACCGACAGCCTCAAGGTCCACGGCCAAGTCTACAAGCACGAGAACAAGGGCGCGGGGAACAACTTCATCACCGGCCTGTCGAACCAGGGTACGGCGTCGACGGCCGACGACCTGCCGGTGCAGATCCGTGACACCCGCTACACCATCGACCGCGACGGCGTGATCGCCAGCCTGGCCTGGACCCACGGCTTCAACCACCTGCAGGCCGGCCTGTGGCTGGAGCAGAACACCAGCAGCGCCGCCCGCTACATCTGGACCAACGTCACCGGTCCGTTCAGCCTGGCGCGGTACCTGAAGGGCCGTCCCGACACCGCCCAGTGGGTGCAGAAGACCGACTGGACCACCCAGCAGTTCTACGTGCAGGACACCATCACTCTGCTGGACGACGCGCTGAGCATCGACTTCGGCTTCAAGAGCACCAACGCCAAGTCGACCGCCACGGCCCTTCCGGGCATCGCCAAGGCCCCGGCCGCGGCCTCGACCCAGTTCGCCAGCGGTTCGCTGAAGGCGTCGGACAGCTTCCTGCCGGAAGCCGGCGCGCGCTGGCGCATCGCCCCCGGCCACGAGGTGTTCGCCAGCTACGCCGAGAACATGGCGATGTTCCAGGGCGGCTTCAAACTGGGTCCGCAATCGGTGTCGCAGGCCGTCTGGGACGCCCAGGGCAAGTATCTGCAGCCGGAAACCTCCAAGAGCTTCGACGCCGGCTATCGCTACGTGGGTGAAACCCTGCAGGTGTCGGTGTCGGCCTACGAGGTCGATTTCGACAACCGCCTGCTGCAATACAATCCCTGCCCGACCAATCAGCAGCAGAACCCCGGTTGCGGCAACTCCTTCCACAACGCCGGCAGCGTCACCAGCAAGGGCGCCGAACTGGGCGTGCTGTGGAAGCCGCTGTCGTGGCTGAACTGGTACAACTCGGCCTCGTACAACAAGTCGACCTACGACGAGGACCTGAACTGGTGCACGACCACCTGCGTGGTCAAGAAGACGGCCGGCAAACAGCAGGTCGATACGCCCAAGGAGATGTTCGCCAGCGTGGTCAGCCTCAAGCGCGGTCCGTTCTCGGCCTCGCTGCAGGGCAAGTACACCGGCCGCCGCTACTACACCTACACCAACGACCAGAGCTTCGGCGGCTACACGACCTTCGACCTGGGCGTCAGCTACGCTTTCGGCGAAGTCGGCTTCATGAAGGGCGCCAAGGCCTCGCTGAACGTCACCAACCTGACCGACAAGCGCTATGCCTCGAACTTCGACAGCAGCGTGTTCGCGCCGGACGACGCGGCGGGCGGCATCCTGGTGTTCCACTCGTCGGCGCCGCGGCAGTTCTTCGCCACGATCGGCTTCGACTTCTAGGGGGCGTCGGCTGATCTGAACCTTGCATGGGCCTCAGGCCGGCGGTCGTCCGCCGGCCTGAGGCAAGGATACCCGCTGCGCCGTTCCATCCTGCTGGCTTTCGCCGCCGCGACCCTGGCCGGCGGCGCTTACGCGTACGCCGCCCACGCCCGCCAGGAGAAGGCCGCGTAGAACGGGGTGACGTCGGTAAAGCCGGCCTTGCGCAGGATGGCCTCGTCCTCCTGCGGGTCGAGCATGTTGACGCTGGCCGACACCGCGTCGCGGGCGCTCCTGGCCTGGACGGGGTCGAAGCCCGAGGCGACGGCGAAGGCGGCGTAGCGGTCGAGCCAGGCGTCGCGCTGGTCGGGATCCTGCGGGAAGCTGCCGTGGGCGGCGACGAAGGGCGCGCCGGGCTTCAGGCGCCGGCGGATCTCACGCTCGGTGCGCAGGCGCTCGTCGTGGCCCAGGAAGTGCAGCGTAAGCAGGCAGGTCGCGGCGTCGAAATCGCCGTCGGCCACGTCTTCCACATAGCCCTCGACCAGTTCGACCCGGTCGTTCAGCGGGCCCAACAGGCGCTCGGCCCCGCGCAGCATCTCGGCGGCCGGATCGACGCCGACGAAGGTCCAGCCGGGATGTGCTTCGGCCAGGGCCTTCAGCTCCAGCCCGCCGCCGGCCCCGACCACCAGCACGCGGGCGTTTGCGGGCGCGCGCTCGGCCAGCATCACGCCGCACATCCGGTGCAGGTCGTGGAAGCCCGGCACGAAGCGCGGCGGGCCCTCGGCGTAGCGGGCCACCGCCGCCGGGTCGGAGAAGGCCGCCAGGAAAGGCTTGGATCCGTCTTCGATGCGCATGGGCAGGGCTCCGCCGTCGTCGACGCCCGCCGGTCGGTCGTCACTCACGTAACTTTATATGTTTCGAGAATCGCGGGGCTGCAAGAGGCGCCCGATCGGCCTTAGGGTGGCGGCAATCAACAAGGAGGGAGCGCCATGAGCCTCTCGGGCAAGACGCTGTTCATCACCGGGGCCAGCCGGGGCATCGGCCTCTCCATCGCGCTGCGGGCCGCGCGCGACGGGGCCAACATCGTGGTCGCGGCCAAGACCGCCGATCCGCACCCCAAGCTGCCGGGCACCATCTACACCGCCGCCGACGAGATCGCCGCGGCCGGCGGCCAGGCCCTGCCGCTGGTGGTCGACGTGCGCGACGAGGCCAGCGTGCAGTCGGCCGTCGACCAGGCGGTCGAGCGGTTCGGCGGCATCGACATCCTGGTCAACAACGCCTCGGCCATCTCGCTGACCGGCACGCTGTCGACCGACATGAAGCGCTACGACCTGATGCACCAGGTCAACACGCGCGGCACGTTCCTGACCTCCAAGGCCTGCATCCCGCACCTGAAGAAGGCCGCCAACCCGCACGTGCTGATGCTGTCGCCGCCGCTCGACATGAGCCCGCGGTGGTTCGGCGGCCACGTGGCTTACACCATGGCCAAGTTCGGCATGTCGATGTGCGTGCTGGGCATGGCCAAGGAGTTCGAGGCCGACGGGATCGCCTTCAACGCCCTGTGGCCGCGCACCGGCATCGCCACCGCCGCCATCCAGTTCGCCCTGACCGGCGAGGAGGGCCTGCGCCACTGCCGCACCCCCGAGATCATGGCCGACGCCGCCCACGCGATCTTCGAAAAGCCGTCGCGCGAGTTCACCGGCCAGTTCCTGATCGACGATACGTTCCTCTACGGCGAGGGCGTGCGCGAGTTCGACAAGTACCGCGTCGACCCGACCGCCACCCTGATGCCCGATTTCTTCGTGCCCGAAGACAGCGTCCCGCCGCCGGGAGTGGTGATCGGTTAGGACGGCGCGGCTTTCTTTTACATGTCGCGCCAAATGTGTTATCGAAATGCGATTTCTTTAACATGATGGGGCGACATGTTAAGGCCGACCTATGCCATCCCCCCGCTTCCGCCCCTGGCGGAGCTGGAAACGACGGCGGTGCTGCGCGAAGCGGCGCGGGCGCATCGCTATCTGGCTGAGTTGAAGGGGCGCGCGGGCACGATCCCTAACCAGGGTATCCTGATCGACACCCTGTCGCTGCAGGAAGCGCGCGCGAGTTCGGAAATCGAGAACATCGTCACCACCCAGGACGAGATGTTCCAAGCCACGCTGATGCTCGAATCCGGGCAGGGCGGTCCCGCCAAGGAGGTCGCGCTTTACAGGGACGCCCTGAAGCGCGGCTTTGACCGGTTGCGCGAAAGCGGCGGGTTGTTGACCAACAATATGCTGGTCGAGATGTTCCAGGTGCTCAAACGCACCGGCGGCGACTTTCGCGCGACGCCGGGAACCGCGCTCTACAACGACGTCACTGGCCAGATCGTCTATGTCCCGCCGCAGGATCGCGACGCAATCGTCGCGCATATGACCGCGCTGGAGCGCTTCGTGAACGACGATGCGGCCAGCGATCTGGATCCGCTCATCAAGATGGCGCTGATCCATCACCAATTCGAGAGCATCCATCCGTTCCCGGATGGAAATGGCCGTCTGGGTCGGATCCTCAACGTGCTGTACCTGACCAGGGTCGGGTTGCTGGAGATTCCTATCCTCTATCTCAGCCGTTATGTGATCACGAACAAGGCCGAGTATTATCGCCTGCTGCAGCGGGTGCGTGACGACGGGGCGTGGGAGGCCTGGCTGCTCTACATGCTGCGCGCGGTCGCCGAGACCTCTATCCAGACGCTGTCGCTGGTGCAGGGCGTCGCCGTGCTGATGGCGGAGTACAAGACGCGCCTACGAACGGGGCACCCCAAGATCTATTCGCAGGATCTGCTCAACAACCTGTTCCGCCACCCCTACACCAGGATCGAGTTCCTTCAGCACGACCTGGGCGTCGTGCGCCAGACGGCGGCGAAGTACCTGGACGAACTGGCGGTCGGCGGGCTTCTGGAGAAGCACAGTCAGGGGCGCAGCAACTATTACGTCAACCGGCCGCTGGTGGATTTGCTGCTTCGCGTGTCCGGCGGCTGACGCTTCAGCGCTTCTTCCGCCCCGCCACGGCCAGCGCCCTGTGGGCCCATTCGACCAGCAGTTCCGCATCGTCCATGGCCTCGGCCGGGGCGCTCCAGTAGGCCATGGGTTTGCCTTCGCCGAAGGGGTCGAAGGCGTGGCTGCCCGCCGCCTCGAACCGGGGTTTGAGTTCGGCGTCGCCTTTCAGGTAGAGGGTGTCGTCGTCGAGGATCGCGAAGAACAGACCATTGGCGTAGATCCCGACCCCGCCGAACATCCGCTTGGGCTTCAGCGCTCCCAGGGGCGCCAACTGCTCCAGCACGAACTCCAGGAAGTCTTCCGAAACCGCCATGCCCGTCACCGTCCGTCCCGCCGCGCCCGAAGACGCCGCCCTGATCCTGTCGTTCGTCCGCGACCTGGCGGAATACGAGAAGCTGCTGCACGAGGTGGAGGCCACGCAAGCCCACATCGAGGCGGCGCTGTTCTGCGACGCGCCCAAGGCCTTCTGCGACATCGCGCTGATCGACGGCGAGCCGGTGGGCATGGCCCTGTGGTTCTACAACTACTCGACCTTCGTCGGCCGCCACGGGATCTATCTGGAGGACCTGTTCGTGCGGCCGGCCGCGCGGGGCGCGGGCGCGGGCAAGGCGCTGCTGGCGGGCCTCGCGCGCCGCTGTGTGGCCGAGAACCTGGGCCGGCTGGAATGGGCCGTGCTCGACTGGAACGCCCCGTCGATCGCCTTCTACGACAGCCTCGGCGCGGCGGCGATGGACGAGTGGACCGTGCGGCGGATGACCGGGGAGGCGCTGGCGAAGCTGGCCCAGGCCTGAGCACGAAATCCTAGCCCTTCGACAGGCTCAGGGTGAGGATTTCGAATGCCGACGCCTGCCCTGACCCTCATCCTGAGCTTGTCGAAGGACGAGGGTCACACGCCGCCTACTCCAGCCGGTCGGCCTTCCTCAGCGCCGGGAACAGCCAGGCCCACAGGCCGGTGACGCCGATGGCGCCCAGGCCGCCGAACACCACGCCCCGCACCGGGCCCAGCAGCCAGGCGACCGCGCCGCTCTCGACCTCGCCCAGTTCGTTGGAGGCGCTGATGAACACCCCCGAGACGGCCGAGACCCGGCCTCGCATGGCGTCGGGCGTGACCAGCTGCACCAGGGTCTGGCGCACATAGACCGACAGCATGTCGGCCCCGCCCAGCACCGCGAGCGCCGCCACCGACAGCCAGACGAGGTTGGACAGGCCGAAGACGACGGTGGCCGCGCCGAACACCGCCACGCCCGCGAACATGATCCGGCCGGCGTGGCGGCGGATCGGGTTGCTGGCCAGGTAGATCGCCACGAGGGTCGCGCCGATGGCCGGCGAGGCGCGCAGCAGGCCAAAGCCGCTGGGGCCGATGTTCAGCACGTCGCGGGCGAAGACCGGCAGCAGGGCCGTGGCCCCGCCCAGGATCACCGCGAACAGGTCGAGCGAGATCGAGCCGAAGACGATCTTGTTGTTCCACACATAGGCCAGCCCCTCCTTGATCAGTTCGAGGCGCGAGCCGCTCTGGGCCTCGGGCGTGGTGGACTTGCGGATCGCCGACAGCAGCAGCAGGCCGACCACGTACAGCGCCGCCGCGCCGCCGAAGGCCACGCCCGACGAGAAGTGCAGCAGCGCGCCGCCCAGGGCCGGGCCGGCGATCGAGGCGCCCTGCCAGGCCAGCGAGTTCCAGGCGATGGCGCGCGGCAGCAGCGGCCGCGGCACCAGCATCGGCCCCATGGCGCTGACGGCCGGCGACATGAAGGCCCGGCTGGCCCCGAAGAACACCGCCATGGTGAAGATCGGCCACAGCGTGTGGACGCCCCGCACGGCCATGACCAGCAGCACCGACACGCTGACGATGTCGACGCCCAAGGTGATCATGGCGATGTGCTTGCGGCTGCGGCGGTCGGCCGTCTCGCCGGCGATCAGGGTCAGCAGGAACAGCGGCACGAACTGCGCCAGGCCGATCATGCTGACCAGCAGGGCCGACTCCCCGACCGGGCGGGTCATGCGGGCGATGTTGTAGACGTACCAGCCCAGCGCCACGGCCTGGACCTGCACGCCCAGGGTGCCCGTGAACCGCGCCCCCCAGAACAGCAGGTAGTCGCGCTGGCGAAGCAGGGCGCGGGTGGAGGTGTCGGGATCGGCGGGGAGGGCGGCGGGGTCTGACATTTCGGCGCGGACCCTGCTCCTTGAGACGAAGCGTCGCAATCGCGTTTGTCTCATAAGGTCGTCGATTTCGTTGACGCGGGGGTCATAGCGCCCTATGCCGCGCGCCTCTGCCACGGGGAGAGCGCCGCCGATGCGACGCCAACGACGAACCTGCGCCGCGCGGACCTGCTTCCGCGCCTAACGCCCCCCGGGAACGGCGGCCGTCGTGGCCGCGTCACGCGCCGGGGATAATTCCCCGTTCGCACCCGGATCCTCGTCGCCTCATGACCGCTTCCTCCGCCGCTCTTCTTCCGCAAGACGCTCCCTCGATCGAGCTCGAGGCCCCGCATCACGCCGCCGCCGTCGAGGCGCTGGTCGACCGCGCCTTCGGGCCCGGCCGCTTCGCCAAGTCGTCCGAGCGGCTGCGCGAGACCAATCGCAAGCTCGACGACTGTTCGTTCGTGGCCCTGCGCGGCGGGGCGGTGATCGGCAGCGTGCGGCTGTGGCCGGTGACCATCGGCGGCAAGCCCGCCGCGTTCCTGGGCCCGCTGGCCGTCGATTCCGAGCAGCGCAGCGCGGGCCTGGGCCAGGCCCTGGTCGAGGCCGCCTGCCAGGCGGCGACGGAGGCCGGCTGGAGCGCCGTGCTGCTGGTCGGCGACGCGCCCTACTTCACCCGCATCGGCTTTTCGGCCGCCCCCGCCGCCAAGGTCTTGATGCCCGGCCCGGCCGACCAGCGCCGGGTGCTGCTCAAGGCCCTGGTTCCCGGCGGCGACGAAGGCTTCGACGGCAAGGTCGCCGTCGCCTGAGGCTTCGCTTGAGCCGGGGGCGCGCATGACCTAACTGAGGTCCATGCCCTCCGACACAGCCCGCACCGGACTCGACGGCGTCGCCCAGGCCGCCAAAGCCGCGGGCGGCAAGGGCCTGCCGCCGGTGCACCTGTGGAACCCGCCCCACTGCGGCGACATCGACATCCGCATCCGCAAGGACGGCGTCTGGTTCCACGAAGGCACGCCGATCGGCCGCGAGGCGCTGGTGCGCCTGTTCTCGACCATCCTGCGACGCGATCCCGACGGCTTCCACCTGGTCACCCCGGTGGAGAAGATGCGGATCACGGTCGAGGACGCGCCGTTCATCGCCGTGCGGGTCGACCGCGACGGCGAGGCCCTGCGCTTCCAGACCAATGTCGGCGACGAGGTCGTGGCCGGTCCCGAACACGCCATCCGCGTGGTGGAGGATCCGGAAACCGGCGAGCCGCGGCCCTACCTGCACGTGCGCCGGGGCTTGGAGGCCCTGATCGCCCGGCCGGTGTTCTACGAGCTGGTCGAGATGGCGAGCGAGCGCGACACCCCGGACGGCCGGCGGTTCGGCGTGGCCTCGAATGGGGCCTGGTTTTCGGTGGGGCCCGCATGATCCCCCAGACCGACGCGGCGGCCCGGCGGGCCTTCATCAAGAGCCGGCTCGACCCGATCGAGGCCTACGACCCCTGCCTGAAGAACGACTGGCGCTCGGACTTCGACCTCAATCCGGGCCTGCGGATCGACAATCCCCACGCCCTGCGCCCGGCCGCCGTGCTGATCGGCCTGGTGCAGAGGCCCGAGAGCCTGAACGTCATCCTCACCCGCCGGTCCGACACCCTGCGCAGCCACACCGGCCAGATCGCCTTTCCGGGCGGCCGCTGCGATCCGGGCGAGACGCCGTGGGGCACGGCGCTGCGCGAGGCCAACGAGGAGGTGGGCCTTGATCCCCGCTTCGTCGAGGTGGCCGGCCTGATCCAGGGCTACGCCACGGTGACCGGCTTCCACGTCACGCCGGTGGTCGGGTTCGTCGATCCGAACTGCGAGCTGGTCGCCAACCCCGACGAGGTGGCCGACGTGTTCGAGACGCCGTTCGACTTTCTCATGGACCCGGCCAACCACCAGCGCCAGCACCGCGACACGCCCACCGGCCGACGGTTCTTCTACGCCATGCCGTGGAACGAGCGGTTCATCTGGGGCGCGACGGCCGGCATGCTGCGGGCGCTGTACGAGCGGCTGCACCCCGAGAGCGCCACCGTCGAGGCTTAGGGCTCCGACAGTTGGGGACGAGCGCGTTTCCGCACTTGGCGTGAGCGTCCATTCCCTGAAATAGTCGTTTGAAAGCAGGACGTACCGCTCGCGCCAACGGGCGGCGGACTGCCGTTGCGTAAGGGGGATGTCGCGTGGAAACCCAGACCATCGGCCGGCCGCCGTGGATGGCATGGCCCGAGACCAAGGCGGTGATCGCCGCCCTGGAGGCCAAGGGCCGTCCGGGCTGCGCCCGCTTCGTCGGCGGCTGCGTGCGCAACACGCTGATGGGCAAGCCGGTCGACGACATCGACATCGCCACCACGCTGACGCCCGACCAGGTGATCGAGGCCCTGGGCGAGGCGGGTCTGAAGGCGATCCCCACCGGCGTCGACCACGGCACGGTCACCGCCGTCTCCGGCAAGATCCCGTTCGAGATCACCACCCTGCGCCGCGACGTCTCCACCGACGGCCGCCGGGCGGTCGTGGCCTTCACCCATGCCTGGGAAGAGGACGCCCAGCGTCGCGACTTCCGCTTCAACGCCCTCTATGTCGACGGCGAGGGCCGGCTCTACGACCCCACCGGCCACGGGGTGCAGGACGCCAAGGACGGCAAGGTGGTGTTCGTCGGCGAGCCGATGACCCGCATCCGCGAGGACTACCTGCGCATCCTGCGCTTCTTCCGCTTCCAGGCCTGGTACGGCCGGGGCGAGCCCGACGCCAAGGCCCTGGCCGCCTGCAAGGCGCTCAAGGGCCTGGTCTCGGGCCGCGCCGCCGAGCGCACCCAGAAGGAGATCCTGAAGCTGCTGGCGGCCGAGGACCCGCGTCCGGCCCTGCGGCTGATGGCGGCCACCGGCGTGCTGGGGGCGATCCTGCCGTTCGTGAAGTCCCTGGCCCGCCTCGACGGCCTGGTCGCCATCGAGACCGAGCAGTTGTTCGAGAACGACGTCGAGCTGCGCCTGGCCGCCCTGATCCCTGACGATCCGGTGCTGGCCCGCGAGCTGGCCGAACGGCTGCGGCTGTCCAACGCGCTGAAGGAGCGGCTGATCGAGGCGGTCGGGACCTCGCCGCGCATCGTCTCCTGGATGAGCCCGCGCGAGGCCCGCCGGGCCGTCTACGCGCTCAGCCTGCGCACCTTCACCGACCGGGTGAAGCTGGCCTGGGCCGGCACGACCCGCCCAGCCACCACCTCGCAGTGGCGCGCCCTGCTGGCTCTTGCCGAGAACTGGGATCCGCCGAGCTTCCCGATGACCGGCGAGGAAGTCATGCGCGCCGGCGTGCCCAAGGGCCCGCTGGTCGGCGAGGTGATGCGCGAGGTCGAGATCTGGTGGATCGACCAGGACTTCATCGAGGACAAGCTGTCGGTGATCGAGCGCCTGAAGGCGGTGGTCCAGGGCATGGCGGTGTAGAAGGCCTCCGCGCGCTTGCTCCCCGGCGGCAACTCGTCCAACTGTCGTGGAAGCTGAGCGCGCCGCTGTCGCGGACGCGGGTGGGGGCCGAGAGTATGGCGCTGGTGTTTCGTCCGAACCGGATCATGGCGCTGTCGGTGCTGGCCCTGCTGGTGCTGGGCGGGGCGACGATCCTGGCGGCGCGCAGCTACGAACAGCGCCTGGACAGCGTGCGCCACACCGTCGACGTCCAGCGCAAGCTGATGGTCGTGCTGTCGGACCTGCAGGACGCCGAGACCGGCCAGCGGGGCTACCTGCTCACCGGCAAGGAAATCTATCTTTCGCCCTACCGCGCCGCGCGCGACCAGGTGGCCATCGACGTCGCCGAGCTGGAGAAGCTGGTCGCCGACAATCCCGAGCAGGTGCGGGCCGTCGACGCGCTGCGGCCGCTGATGCGGAGCAAGTTCGAGGAGCTGGACGCCACCGTCGCCCTTCGCCGCCAGGGCCGCGAGAGCGAGGCGCTGGACATTATCCGCCGCGACCAGGGCCTGCGCACCATGGACGAGCTGCGCTCGCAGCTGGCGGGCATGTCGGCGCGCGAGACGGTGCTGCTGCGCGAGCGCATCGCCGCCAGCCGGCGGCTGAGCTACGGCCTGTTCGCCAGCCTTGCGGTGCTGGTCGGCGCGGCCTTCGCGGTGGTGCTGCTGTGGCTGGGCCAGGCCCGCCGCGACGCGCGGGCGCTGGAGCGCGCGCACCTGGCCGAGGTCGACGCGAACGCCCGCCTGCGCCAGGAGGCGGCGGAGCGCGAGTCCGCCGAGGGGCAGGTGCGCCAGTTGCAGAAGATGGAGGCCGTGGGCCAGCTGACCGGCGGCATCGCCCACGACTTCAACAACATGCTGGCGGTGATCATCGGCAATATCGAGCTGGCCCGCCGCCACAGCGACGACGCCGTGCGCCTGGACCGCCGGCTGCTGGCCGCCCAGGACGCGTCGGTGCGCGCCGCCACCCTGACCAAGCGCCTGCTGGCCTTTTCGCGCCGCCAGGCGCTGGAGCCGCGCTCGATCGACATCAACGGCCTGGTCGCCGGCATGTCCGACATGCTGCTGCGCACCCTGGGCGAGACGATCCGCATCGAGACGGTGCTGGCCGGCGGCCTCTGGCGCACCTTCGCCGATCCGGCCCAGGTCGAGAGCGCGGTGCTGAACCTGGTGGTCAACGCCCGCGACGCCATGCCGGAAGGCGGCCGCCTGACCATCGAGACCGCCAACACCTATCTCGACGACGACTATGCCGCCCTGCATCCCGAGGCGAGCGCGGGCCAGTACGTGATGGTCAGCGTCAGCGACACCGGCCATGGCATGTCGCCGGACGTGGCCGCCCAGGCCTTCGAGCCGTTCTTCACCACCAAGGGGCCGGGCCTGGGCACGGGGCTTGGCCTGTCGCAGATCTACGGCTTCGCCAAGCAAACCGGCGGCCACGCCCGCATCTATTCCGAACCCGGCGCCGGGACGAGCGTGAAGCTGTACCTGCCGCGCGACTACGCCGTCGGCCGGGTCGAGCCGGTCGAGACCCTGGCCGCCGAGCCCGCGCCCGGCTCGCCCGACCGCCTGATCGTCGTGGTCGAGGACGAGGACAGCCTGCGCCGCGTCAGCGTCGAGAGCCTGCGTTCGCTGGGCTACACCGTCCGCCACGCGCCGGACGGCGAGACGGCCCTGCGGCTGATCGAGGAACTGGGTTCGGTCGACCTGCTGTTCACCGACATCGTCATGCCCGGCATGACCGGCCGCCAGCTGGCCGACGCCGCGGCCCTGCTGCGGCCCGACCTGAAGGTGCTCTACACCACGGGCTACACCCGCAACGCGGTGGTCCACAACGGCGTGGTCGATCCGGGCGTGGCCCTGCTGCCCAAGCCGTTCACGGTGGAGCAGCTGGCCGCCAAGGTGGCCCAGGCGCTGCACTGAGGCGCTGAACGGATCGCGCCTCCGTCCGTTCTCTCCCAAGAGCCAAGCTTGGGGGAGGGCGCGGGGCGTGACGTTGCAGCAGGGACTGTCCTTCGCGCTGGTGGGCGCCACGGTGCTTTGCTTCGTCTGGGGCCGCTGGCGCTACGACCTGGTCGCCGTCGGGGCCCTGGCGGTGGGGGTGGTGTCGGGCCTGATCCCGGTGAAGAGCGCCTTCGAGGGCTTTTCCAACGACATCGTCATCATCATCGCCAGCGCCCTGGTGCTCAGCGCGGCGGTGTCGCGCTCGGGCATAGTCGACACCCTGATGGCCCCGCTGCTGCCGCGGCTGAAGACCGCCCGCAGCCAGGCGCCGGTGATGGCGGCGATCACCGCGGTGCTGTCGATGGCCACCAAGAACGTCGGGGCGCTGGCCCTGATGATGCCGTCGGCGCTGCGGATGGCCAGGAACACCGGCGTGCCGCCCTCGCGCATCCTGATGCCGATGTCGTTCGGCTCGCTGGTCGGCGGGCTGGCGGTGCTGGTCGGCACCTCGCCCAACATCATCGTCTCGGAGGTGCGGCAGGAGGCGCTGGGCAAGCCGTTCGCCATGTTCGACTTCATGCCGGTGGGGGCGGCCCTGACGGTGATGGCCATCGCCTATCTGGCCTTCGCCTACCGCCTGCTGCCGGCCGGGCGCGAGGCGGCGGTCGACATCGACGCGGCCCTGGCGGCCAACGCCTATGTCACCGAGGTCGAGATCCCCGATGACTGGAGCTTCGAACAGAACCGGGTCGGCGACCTCAAGCGCGCCGCGGGCGACGCCGTGGCGGTGGTGGCCATCCTGCGCGGCCGCGAGCGGATCGCCTCGCCGCACGCCGCCCGCAAGATCCGGCACGGCGACGTCCTGCTGCTCGAGGGCCAGCAGCAGGCGCTGAACGAGCTGATCCTCAAGGCCAGGCTGCGCCTGTCCGACGCCGCCCGGCCGGTGGTGATGGACGAGCCGACCGACGAGGTTCGGGTGGTCGAGGCGGTGATCGGCGCGCAAAGCGACCTGATCGGCAAGACCGCCAAGGGGCTGGCGCTGAACGAGACCTACGGCGTCAACCTGCTGGGCGTCAGCCGCGCGGGCTACCGCCTGGCCGGACGCCTGGCGACCATCCGCATGAAGGCCGGCGACATCCTCGTCCTGCAGGGCGGCGAGCAGCAGTTGCCGGGCGCGCTGCAGGCCCTGGGCTGCCTGCCGCTGGCCGAGCGCGAGGTGCGGCTGGGCGGCGTGCGCCACGCGCTGCTTCCGGCCGCCATCCTGGCCGGCGCCATGGTGCTGGTGGCGCTGGGCGTGCTGCCGGTGGCGGCCGGCTTCTTCGCCGCCGCCGTGCTGGTGGTGGCCATGGGCGCCCTGCGCATGCGCGAGGCGTACGCCTCGCTGGAGGCGCCCGTGCTGGTGCTGGTGGCGGCGATGATCCCGGTCAGCGACACCATCCAGAAGAGCGGCGGAACGGACCTGATCGCGGCCTGGCTGTCGGGCGCCTTCGACGGCATGCCGCCGCTTCTGACCCTGACGGCGATGATGGCCGTGGCGATGCTGGCCACGCCGTTCCTCAACAACGCCGCCACCGTGCTGATCGTCGCGCCCATCGGCCTGGGCCTGGCCGAGCGCCTGGGCCTCAGCCCCGACCCGTTCCTGATGGCCGTGGCGGTGGGGGCCGGCTGCGACTTCCTCACTCCGGTCGGCCACCAGTGCAACACCCTGGTGCTGGGGCCGGGCGGCTACCGGTTCGGCGACTACGCCCGGCTGGGCGCGCCGCTGTCGCTGCTGATCCTGCTGACGGCGCCGGGCCTGATCGCCCTGGTCTGGCCGCTCGCCGCGCGTTGAGGCGCTTGCGGAGCCGGCAAACCTCCGATCTAGTCGCGCCTGTAGCAAGGGCTGACGGGGAGCGTCATGGCGACGGGCACTGTGCTGTGGTTCGACACCGCCAAGGGCTTTGGCTACATCGCGCCCGACGGCGACGACGGGGCCGAGATCCGGGTCAACGCCGTCGCGGTCGAGAGGGCCGGCCTGCCGCCGCTCGAGGACGGCCAGGCCATCGCCTATGAACTGGAGCGCGACCCGTTCAGCGGCCAGATGGTGGCCGGCAAGCTGCGGGCCTGAGTTCTGCGGGCCTAAGTTCGCCTCACCTCGTCATCCCGGCCGAAGGCTCGCGCAGCGAGCCGTGGAGCCGGGACCCAGGGGCCGCCGCATCGACCCGGCCGTCGCCGGGCGTTTGAACTGACTGCTGAGCCCAGTCCCCTACGTCCCGGATAAGCGCTGCGCGCTTTCCGGGATGACGGCGAATGGGGACGTTGAGCGTCAGCGCAGCTCGAAATAGGCCGTGCCGTCGCCTTCGGTGTGGGCGACGATGGCGATCAGGTGCTCGGTTCCGTCGTCGAGGGTCAGGCGGGCGTCGCCGGCGCGGAAGGCCTGGCGCATGGCTTCGGGCTCGCCGGTCAGGCTGCCTTTGCCGGTGCGGCGGCCCGCTGGGCCGCCCGAGACCAGCAGCGAGAAGACGATCTCCTGGCTCTGGCGGGCGATGGTCAGGGCGCCTTGGCCCGTACGCGGAACGGCTGGAACTTTACGCATGGAACGATAACGCCGAGCTTGGCCTTTTGCTCCCGTCGCCAGAAAAAGATCCGGACAGGGCGGACGTGAAAAAGAAAAACGGGCTGCTTGGGTCTCCGATCTATCGCTGAAGAAATGAAATCGCTTGTGTTGTTATCCACAGGCGGGCATTATGGATCCATCGAATATCGACACGGTTCGGCCGCTCTCCACGCTTGTTCTTAGGATCGAGCGCCCGAGTCCATCCAAAACCTCACCGACAATTTGATCGCGCGGACCATCTTGGCCGTGCGGCTGCTCCTGTTTGCAAGGATATCTCCCATGACCACCGGCACCGTGAAGTGGTTCAACTCCACCAAGGGCTTCGGCTTCATCCAGCCCGACGACGGCGGCGCGGACGTTTTCGTCCACATCTCGGCCGTCGAGCGCTCTTCTCTCGGCTCGCTGAACGAAGGCCAGAAGGTCGCTTTCGAGCTGGAGCGCGACCAGCGCAGCGGCAAGATGTCGGCCGGCCAGCTCCAGGCCGCCTGATCCATACGCCGTCTCGCCCGCGGGATCCTCCCGCGGGCGTTCTCGAAAGGATCTTATGAGCTCACCGCAAAACGTCGGCCACGCCGAACGTCTCCAGACCGCCGCCCGGGCCAAGGCGGCCCTGCTGGCCAAGTTCAAGCCGAAGGCGACCGTCACCGATCCCCAGTTCGAAGATCGCGCCGCTCTGCGCGCGGCCGAACTCGCCGCCGTCCGCAAGGAACGCTCGGCCGCGCGGGCTCTCGTCCGTGCCGGGAACATCGGCCGCCAGGAGGCCCTGGTCGAAGAAGCACTTGCAGCAAAGCGTGGGGCGCGTAAGGAACGCAAGGCGCTCACCAACGCTGAAGCCAAGGCGAAGCGCGACGCCCGCTACGCCGCGCGTAAGGCCCGGGCCTGACGCGCGGACCTTCTGTTCAGGGGAACCGCCAATGGCCCGCAAGCCGAACTACAATTTCGAACGCCAGGAACGCGAGCGCCTGAAGGCGGCCAAGGCCGCGGAAAAAGCCGCCGAGAAGGCCGCCGAGCGCGCCGCCAGGCGCGCGGAAGCCGGCGAGGGCGCCGAGCGCGCCGACGACGAACCCTCCACCTGAGACGATTTCGGAACCCGGTTACTTCTTTTCCGGGTTCCGGACCGACGGGCCTTCCATCTTGGAGGTGTCGGTGTTGATGGCCGGCAGGCCCGAGGGGCGGCCGGTCAGGGTCTCGATCGGATAGACCGTGGCGCACTTGAGCCACTTGCCGGCCCAGGCGCCGCCGCGCGCCTCGCACTTCGCCTTCGGCCAGACCCACAGATAATGGTAGCCGAACACGCCGACGATGCTGGCGAGGAAGATTCCGATGAAGATGATCTTCAGGCGGTTGATGGCGCGGTTCATGGCGGCGTCTTAAGCACCGGCCGCGCTATGTGGCTAGCCCCATTTCGTGGGCGCCATTTCGCGGGAGGAGCGCGCGAGGGCGCAGACGGCTCGCGAAAGGTGTCGTACAGTTGTTTGAATGATCCTTGAAAAAGCGCATTACGCTTACGTCAGGGGAAACTTGCAAACCTGGGAGGACGCGCTAAGTCGATTGTCCAAGCAGGGGAAACCTCGAAAGAGAAGCAGCCAGGAGGCGGCGTAGACCGATGAAGGTTCTGGTCCCGGTCAAACGGGTTATCGATTACAACGTGAAGGCTCGGGTGAAAGCCGACCAGACGGGCGTCGACCTGGCGAACGTCAAGATGTCGATGAACCCGTTCTGCGAGATCGCGGTCGAAGAGGCCGTGCGCCTCAAGGAAAAGGGCGCTGCGACCGAAGTCGTCATCGTCTCGATCGGCCCGGCTCAAGCTCAGGAAACCATCCGCACGGCCCTGGCCATGGGCGGCGACCGCGGCATCCTGATCACCAGCGACGCCGACCTCGAGCCGCTGGCCGTGGCCAAGCTGCTGAAGGCCGTCGTGGCCGAGGAGCAGCCCGGCCTCGTCCTGATGGGCAAGCAGGCCATCGACGGCGACAACAACGCCGTGGGCCAGATGCTGTCGGCCCTGCTCGACTGGCCGCAGGCGACCTATGCCTCGGCGATCGAGATTTCGGGTTCGGCCGCCAAGGTCACCCGTGAAGTCGACGGCGGTCTTCAGACCCTCGATGTCGACCTGCCGGCCGTGATCACCGCCGACCTGCGCCTCAACGAGCCGCGCTACGCCAGCCTTCCCAACATCATGAAGGCCAAGAAGAAGGAAATCGCGCAGAAGACCGTCGCCGACTACGGCGTCGACGTCGCTCCGCGCCTGACCGTCGTCAAGGTCACCGAGCCGCCGAAGCGCTCGGCCGGCATCAAGGTCGAATCCGCCGCCGACCTCGTCTCCAAGCTGACCACCGCGGGGGTGCTGTAATGGCCGTTCTCGTCATCGCCGACAACGACAACGCGCACCTGCGCGACGGCACCCACAAGACCGTCACCGCCGCCCTGAAGCTGTCGGGCGACGTCGACGTGCTGGTGCTGGGCAAGGGCGTCTCGGCCGTGGCTGACGCCGCCGCCAAGATCGCCGGCGTCCGCAAGGTGCTGACCGCCGAGAGCGACGCCCTGGGTCACGGCATCGCCGAAGCCCAGGCCGACGCGGCCCTGGCGCTCGCGGGCGGCTACGACGCGATCCTCGTCCCGGCCACCGCCGGCGGCAAGAACTTCGCCCCGCGCATCGCCGCCAAGCTCGACGTCGCCCCGATCAGCGACATCGTCGAGGTGGTCTCGGCCGACACCTTCGTGCGCCCGATCTACGCCGGCAACGCGCTGGAGACCGTCCAGTCGTCCGACGCCAAGAAGGTGATCACCGTGCGTCCGACCGCCTTCGCGGCGGCCGGCGAAGGCGGCTCGGCTTCGGTGGAAAGCGTCTCGGGCGCCGATGCGGCCAAGACCCGCTTCGTCAGCGAAGAGATGGTCAAGTCCGACCGTCCGGAACTGGCCGCGGCCAAGATCGTCGTCTCGGGCGGCCGCGCCATGGGCTCGGCCGAAGAGTTCCAGGCGGTCATCGAGCCCCTGGCCGACAAGCTGGGCGCCGCCGTCGGCGCCTCGCGCGCCGCCGTCGACGCCGGCTACGCCCCGAACGACTACCAGGTCGGTCAGACCGGCAAGGTCGTCGCCCCGCAGCTCTATATCGCCGTGGGCATCTCGGGCGCCATCCAGCACCTGGCCGGCATGAAGGACTCCAAGGTGATCGTCGCGATCAACAAGGACGCCGACGCGCCGATCTTCCAGGTCGCCGACTACGGCCTGGTCGCCGACTACAAGTCGGCCGTGCCGGAGCTGATGAGCGCGCTCACCGCCGCCGGCAAGTAAGGCTTCTCGCTTCGTCGAGAACGGAAGGCCCGGGAGCAATCCCGGGCCTTTTTGCTTTTCAGGCGCCATCCGCAATCCCTCTCTCTTAGAGAGAGGGAGGGGCCCGCCGCCGCAGGCGGTGGGAGGGTGAGTGGTTACGGCCTGGCCGACCGGAGCGCAGCCAGGATCTCGTCGGCGGTCCCGCCGGGATCGGCCAGGAACCGCTCGTTGTGGAGCCTCAAAACCACGTATCCAAGCTGCTCCAACGTTTCGGTGCGCTGGTGGTCATAGTCTTCGCGACCGTCATGAGCCGCGCCGTCGAGCTCCACGATCAGCTTGCCCGCCTCGCAGACGAAGTCCGCGAAGTAGCGGTCGATCGCAATCTGCCGCATGAACTTGAAGCCCGCGAGGCGGCGGTTGCGGACAAGGGCCCAAAGCGTCTTTTCCGCCAGGGTCTGTTTCTGGCGAAGGCGGCGGGCGTAGGCGGTCCTGTCCATCAGCAAAGCCTGGGCGCTTCGCTCCTGCCTTTTCAATCAAAGGAATTAGGATTTCTCTGTGAGGGCGAAACCACTCACCCTCCCACCGCTGCGCGGCGGGCCCCTCCCTCTCTCAAAGAGAGAGGGTTTCCTCGGAGGAGCCAGCTCCCGTTTTTGATCTATATCTTCCGCAATACCCCTTATGCGCGGCCCCGGATTTGCGCGGGATCGGGCTTGGGCTTAAGCCGATCCCATGACGCAACAAGCCGACACCCTTTCCGATCTCGACGCCAAGAAGGCCCGCGCCCGGGCCTGGTTCGAGAGCCTGCGCGACCAGATCTGCGCCGCCTTCGAGACCCTGGAGGACGAGGCCCCCGCCGAGCTCTACGGCGACCAGCCGGGCCGCTTCGAGCTGAAGCCCTGGGACCGTCCGGCCGGCGGCGGCGGGGTGATGGGCATGATGCGCGGGCGGCTGTTCGAGAAGGTCGGGGTGCACGTCTCGACGGTGTTCGGGACCTTCCCGCCCGAGATGGCCAAGACCATGCCGGGCGCCGCCGAGGACCCGCGCTTCTTCGCCACCGGCATCAGCCTGATCGCGCACATGACCAATCCGCGCGTGCCGGCCGTGCACATGAACACCCGCTTCATCGCAACCACCAAGGGCTGGTTCGGCGGCGGCGGCGACCTGACGCCGCTGCTGGGCTACCAGCGCCAGCAGGACTTCCCCGACGCCATCGACTTCCACGCCGCCTACAAGCGGGCCTGCGACAAGCATGATCCGGACTGGCACGCCAAGTACAAGGCCTGGTGCGACGAGTACTTCTTCCTGCCGCACCGCAACGAGCCGCGCGGCGTCGGCGGCATCTTCTACGACCACCACGACAGCGGCGACTGGTCCAAGGACTTCGAGTTTACGCAAGATGTCGGCCGGGCCTTCCTCGAGATCTATCCGACCCTGGTGCGCCGCCGCATGAACGAGGCCTGGAGCGCCGACGAGCGCGAGCAGCAACTGGTCCAGCGCGGCCGTTACGTCGAGTTCAACCTGCTCTACGACCGCGGCACGATGTTCGGGCTGAAGACCGGCGGCAACACCGAGTCGATCCTCAGTTCCATGCCCCCCGAGGTGAAGTGGCCTTGAGCCGCTAGATCCTCCCCCGCAAGGCGGGGGAGGGGGACCACGAAGTGGTGGAGGGGGCGGGGCCAGGCGCAGAGGTCTGTCGATCGCCCTTCTTCGCGAACGTCGTTATCCCAGGGTTGCGTCGCCTGGCCTTTCAGCCTTAGCTTGACCTTATGGTCCTCCTGCTCGCCCTCGCCCTGTCCACAGCCTTCGTCGCGCCGCGTGACGTCGAGCTGTTTCATGAGAGCGTCCTGGCCGAGATCAGCCATCACGAGACGCTTCGCAGCCGGTCCGTGGAGGTCAATTGGTATCGGGCGGCCGGCGGCGACCGCAGCCGGCTGCACGTCGCCGACTTCAAGTGCGACCAGCCCGTGGGCCGTCGCACGTGCCAGTTCACGCTGGTCCGCGACGGCGGGCCGGTCGAGCTGCGCGGCGAGACGGTTCCCGACCGGCTGAGTTGCTCGGCGCGGTTCCAGCGCAATCTCCGCGGCAATTCCCCGGCCTGGCTCGTCGAGCGCAGGCTGCGCGTGCCGCGCGGCTCGTTCACGGGCACGACGCTGCGCTGCGAGGCCCCCTAGACCGCCAGGCACACCACCTGGGCCACGCGCAGGTCGCGGCGCAGGCCGTCGGCGATGCGGCCGTAGTTGTCGGTGGTGATGGCCTCGCCCGGGGCGAACTCGGGGACGTTGGCGTCGCCGCCCCGGCGGGGCGTGCGGGCGATCAGGGTGCGCATGCTCTCGGGCGCGGTGGTGTAGATGCGGCCGCGACGCGGCGATTCCGCCACCGTCACGCCGATCACGCGGCCGGCGCTGTCCAGCGCCGGGGCGCCGGAAAGGCCCGCCAGCGTGCCCTTCAGGTTGTCGGTGCGGCCGACCTCGGCCCAGACCAGGACGGGTTCGGTGCGGGCGCCGCGCCCGTGGATCACCAGGTTCTCGCGGCCGATCAGGCGCGAGGCCACCTCGCCGGCGTGGCCCTGCGGGAAGCCGGGGTGGAAGGCCCGCATGCCCTTGCGCGGGTCGGCCAGGTTGACCGGCATGGCCGGGGCGCCGCCCTCTGTGGTCAGGATAGCAGCGTCGAAGCGCGGGTCGATGGTCACCCGGGCGGCCACGCCGCGTCCGTCGGCGACCAGGATGGCGGCTTGCTTGCAGCCGTCGACCACGTGGCGGGCGGTCAGCCAGACGCCGTTCTGCCCCACCGAGAAGGCCGTGCCCGAGGCCGGCTCCTGCTTGTCGGGCACCTGCACCACGATCGACGGGTCGAAAGGCGAGGCCGGGCCCAGCGGCACGCCTTCCTCGCCGGGCACCGGCGGCGGCGGCGGCGGCGCGTCGGCGCGCTCCTGGCGGCCGACGGCGACCACCAGCAGGGCGGCGACCACGGCGCCGTAGACCAGCCAGTCTGGAAGCTTGGGGAAATGCACGCGCCCCGCTCCGCCCGTTCCTTTCGCCTCAGCCCGCCACGCCGGAGGCGATGATGATGGCGGTGGCCAGCTTGGCGCCGACCAGCAGGGCGGCGGCCGAGACCTCGCCTTCGTTGATCCGCTCGGGCAGGCCCTTCAACATCATGTCAGTCAGGCGGAAGACCAGCAGTTGCAGCGCCAGGGTGGCCACGCCCCACAGCAGGATCTCGATCACCGAGGTCGAGGCCGCCAGCGAGGCGGCCAGCGGAATGGCCAGACCGGTCAGCACCCCGCCCAGCGACAGCGCGGCGGCCGCGTTGCCCTCGCGGATCAGCTTGATCTCGCGATGCGGGGTCAGGAGGATGTAGATCGCGGCCCCGGCGACCAGCATCGCCATGGTCACGCCCACATGGGTCAGGGTCGTCAGCAGGCCGTTGGCGAAGGCCTGGATCTCGGGCGACTGGATCTGAGGCATGTTTACGCGACCCCCTGGGACTTGAGGGGCAAGCTCTAACACGGGTGTGCGAGCTTTGCGTAGAGGGCTCGCGTGGCGGGGGACCCGCCATGTCCTCCCGTCATTCCCGCCACAAGGGCGGGAATGATGGGAAGTCTGGGGGCGGCCGTTACGCCGCGTCGTCGGCGTCGTCTTCCAGCATGCCGGCCATGGCCGCCATCGACAGCTTGCGCAGGGCGCTGGCGCGGACCTTCTCGCTCTCGCTCTTGAGCTGGCCGCAGGCGGCGAGGATGTCGCGGCCGCGCGGGGTGCGGATCGGCGAGGAGTAGCCGGCCTTGTTGAGGATCGCCGCGAAGGTCTCGATCGCGCCCCAGTCCGAACACTCGTACTGGCTGCCCGGCCAGGGGTTGAACGGGATCAGGTTGATCTTGGCGGGGATGCCCTTGATCAGCTTCACCAGGGCGCGGGCTTCGTCGGGGCTGTCGTTGACGCCCTTCAGCATCACGTACTCGAAGGTCACCCGGCGGGCGTTCGAAAGGCCCGGATAGGCGCGGATGCCCTCCATCAGCTGGGCGATCGGGTACTTCTTGTTCAGCGGCACCAGCACGTCGCGCAGGTCGTCATTGGTGGCGTGCAGGCTGATGGCCAGCATGGCCTGGGTCGCCTCGCCCAGCTTCTCCAGCATCGGCACGACGCCCGAGGTCGACACCGTGATCCGGCGACGCGAGATGCCGATGCCCTCGTTGTCGCTGATGATCTCGATGGCGTCCGACACCTGGCCCAGATTGTAGAGCGGCTCGCCCATGCCCATGAACACGATGTTGCTGAGCAGGCGGTCTTCCTTGTCCGACGGCCATTCGGCCAGGTCGTCCTTGGCGATCTGCACCTGGGCGACGATCTCGGCCGTCGTCAGGTTGCGCACCAGCGGCTGGGTGCCGGTGTGGCAGAAGCTGCAGTTCAGCGTGCAGCCGACCTGGCTGGAGACGCACAGGGCGCCGACCCGGCCGACCGACGGAATATAGACCGTCTCGACCTCGATGCCCGGGGCCATGCGGATCAGCCACTTGCGGGTGCCGTCCTTGGAGACCTGGCGCTCGACCACCTCGGGGCGGGCGATGGTGAAGGTGTCGGCCAGCCGCGCGCGGGTTTCCTTGGCCACGTCGCTCATCTGGGCGAAGTCGGTGACGCCGCGGTGGTGGATCCAGCGGAACACCTGGGTGGCGCGCATCTTGGCCTTGCCGTGCTCGACCACGCCGCTCTCGGTCAGGGCGGCGATCAGCTGCGGGCGGGTCAGGCCCGACAGGTTGACGGGCGGCTTGGCCGCGTCGGCCTTTTCAGCGGGCGCAACGCGGGACAGGTCGAGGGTGACGCTCAAGGGGCGGTCCGGGAAATTCGAGGAATGTGCGGGGTCGAGGCGGGGATATAGCAGATGTGGGCCGGTTTTCCAAAAAGGCGGTTGGTCGCGGCTGGCGAGCCCGGTCCACGAAGATCCTCCCCCTGCGCGAGAGGTGGCCCGGAGGGCCGGAGGGGGGCGTTTTCAGCTTTCGAGGCGGTGGATCGTCGTCAGCTGCTCCCCCCTCCGTCCGCTTCGCGGACACCTCCCCCACAGGGGGAGGATCTTCGCGTGCGACTTCGGCCCCCTTCGACAATTGGCCCTCATCCCGCTAAACCGCGCCCATGCCGTTCACCGCCACCGTCATGACCATGTTCCCCGAGGCCTTTCCCGGCCCGCTCGGCGTCTCGATGATCGGGACCGCCTGGAAGGAGGCCGACCTGTGGCGTTTGGAAACACTGGACATTCGCGCCTTTTCCAAGGATAAGCGCGGCTTCCTCGACGACACCCCCGCGGGTGGCGGCGCGGGAGCCGTACTGAAAGCGGACGTCATCGCCTCTGCGCTCGACAGCGTGGACATCGGCGGGCGGCCGCTTTTGTACATGAGCGCCCGGGGCAGGCCCCTGACCCAGGCGCGCGTTCGCGAGTGGTCCAAGGCGCCTGGCGTCGTGGTGCTGTGCGGCCGCTTCGAGGGGGTGGACCAGCGGGTGCTCGACGCCCGCGGGTTCGAGGAGGTCTCCGTCGGAGACGCGGTTCTCGCCGGTGGCGAGGCGGCGGCGATGGTGGTGATCGAGGCGTGCGTTCGGCTGGCCCCGGGTGTGCTGGGGAACATCGAGAGCACGCTGGAAGAAAGCTTCGAGGACGGTCTCCTCGAGCATCCGCAGTATACCAGGCCGCGGACGTTCGAAGGGCTCGACATCCCCGAGGTGCTGCTGTCGGGCGACCACAAGAAGGTCGACCAGTGGCGGCGCAGTATGCGTGAAGAAACGACCCGCGAGCGGCGTCCCGATCTCTGGGAAGCGCATCTCGCCAATCAACAGGCAAAAGGCGGCCCGAAAACGGGTAAGCCCAAGGAGAAATGATCATGGCGATCAACATCATCGCTCAGCTCGAGCAAGAAGAATCGGCCCGTCTGCTGGCCGTCCGCGCGATCCCGGAATTCCGTCCCGGCGACACCCTGCGCGTCAACGTGAAGATCAAGGAAGGCGAGCGCGAGCGCGTTCAGGCCTACGAAGGCGTCTGCATCGCCCGCCAGGGCACGGGCGTCCACGAGAGCTTCACGGTCCGCAAGATCTCGTTCGGCGAAGGCGTGGAGCGTCTGTTCCCGCTGCTCTCGCCGAGCATCGAAAGCATCGAAGTCAAGCGTCGCGGCGTCGTCCGTCGCGCCAAGCTGTACTACCTGCGCGACCGTCGCGGTAAGTCGGCCCGTATCGCCGAGCGCGTCAACGTCCGCAAGGACGCCGAATAAGCAGCTCGCTCGCTACGGCGAAGTGTTCGAAGGCCCCGGCGGAAACGCCGGGGCCTTTTGCTTTTGCGGTTGCCTCCTCGCCAGGGTTGCGTGCAATCCTGGGGTGAGCTTCGGGGAGGGGACCATGCGGCGCATGACGAAGGCGGCCGGCCTGCTGGCGGTCGCGGTTCTGGCCGCGGCCGGAGCGCCGGTGACGCTTCCCGACCTGCCCAGGACCCGGGACGAGCCCGAGCTCTTGGCGCCCAACGGCCGGCGCGGGATGGAGATCGACCTCAACGAGATCCGCATCTTCTTCGCCGGCGGCTACGACGGCGCCTGGATCCGCCGCTCGAACATGAACCTCGTCCGGGCGATCCACGGCATGACCTTCTACAAGGTCAATGGTCGGCTCTATGTCGACCGCGACGGCGACCGCGTCATCGACGCCGGCGCCTTCTATGTGCCCAAGACCGGGCTGGTGATCGCCGACTGGAACTGCGACGGCCGGGGCGATCAGATCCTGCTCAGCATGCGGCCCGTGCCCAAGGGAACCTGGGAAGGCCTGCTCAAGCGCGTCCGCGAGGAGGACGGCAAGGCCTCGGCCCGCTGAACGGCCAAGCTTTGTGCATAAGCACGCATCTTGACGGATCGTCGTTCTGTGGCATGATGATTTCACCCTCGCTGTTCAGACACGGCGGGCTTCCAGACCGTCTCCTTTCTAGTGGACGGCCCTCTTCAGGCGGAGCCATCGGCCCCTGGAGTGTACAAACGATGCCAGGGCGCGCCGACAGGTCACTACGACCGGCGCGCCCTTAGTCGTTCGAGGTTGCGTTCAATGGTCCTCGTCCTGCCGGGATGGGGACCAAGGCGACCGTCGCGTTCCCGCCTCCAGGACAGGCTTCGGGGCAAGAAATGTGCGCCTGGACGTTGTTTCCGCGTCCCCTCGGGGCAGGATCGATCGCTGCGTGGCGGTCACACAGCGGATTTTCGGCGTTTCATCGCTTTACGCGCCCGCCCATCGGGCCTAGATGCGGATCGCTATGACCCGCGCAACAAAGACCCTCTACGACAAGATCTGGGACGCCCACGTCGTCAACGAAACCGACGGCGAGGCCATCCTCTACATCGACCTGCACCTGATCCACGAGGTGACGACGCCACAGGCCTTCGCCGGCCTTCGCGCCGCGCGTCGCCCCGTGCGCCGGCCCGACCGCACGCTCGCCGTGGCCGATCACAACGTGCCGACCGAGAACCAGGCCGCCGGCGTCGACGCCGTGGCCGACGAGGAGGCGCGTCTTCAGCTTCAGACGCTGGGCCGCAACGTCGCCGACAACGGGATCGAGTATTTCCCGATGGGCGACATCCGCAACGGCATCGTCCACGTGGTGGGTCCCGAGCAGGGCCGCACCCAGCCGGGCATGACCATCGTCTGCGGCGACAGCCACACCTCGACCCATGGCGCCTTCGGGGCCCTGGCCCACGGCATCGGCACCTCGGAAGTCGAGCACGTGCTGGCCACCCAGACCCTGCGCCAGAAGAAGGCCAAGAACATGCTGGTCCGCGTCGACGGCCAGCTGGGCCCCGGCGTCACCGCCAAGGACATCGCCCTGGCCGTCATCGGCGAGATCGGCACGGCCGGCGGCACCGGCTACGTCATCGAATACGCCGGCGAGGCCGTGCGCGGCCTGACGATGGAGGGCCGCATGACCCTCTGCAACCTGACCATCGAGGGCGGCGCCAAGGCCGGCCTGGTCGCGCCCGACGAGACCACCTTCGCCTATGTCCAGGGCAAGCCCGCCGCGCCGAAGGGCGCGGCCTGGGACATGGCCGTCAGCCACTGGAAGACCTTCTTCTCCGACGAAGGCGCCGTCTTCGACCGCACCGTCGTCATCGATGGCGCGGCCCTCGTGCCGATGGTCACCTGGGGCACGTCCCCCGAGGACGTCGTGCCGATCACCGGCAATGTTCCCGAGCCGGAGAGCTTTGGCACCGCCGACAAGCGCGCCGCCGCCCACCGGGCCCTGGACTATATGGGTCTGACCGCCGGCCAGCCGATCAGCGAAGCCCGCATCGACCGCGTCTTCATCGGCTCGTGCACCAACAGCCGCATCGAGGACATGCGCGCCGCCGCCGCCGTGGTGCAGGAAGCCTTCCTGCACGGCCGCATGGTGGCGCCGCACGTCAAGGCGATGGTCGTGCCGGGCTCGGGCCTGGTCAAGGAACAGGCCGAGTCCGAAGGCCTGGACGCCATCTTCAAGGCCGCCGGCTTCGACTGGCGCGAGCCGGGCTGCTCGATGTGCCTGGGGATGAACCCCGACCGCCTGGAGCCGGGCGAGCGCTGCGCCTCGACCAGCAACCGCAACTTCGAGGGCCGCCAGGGCCGCGGCGGCCGCACGCACCTCGTCTCGCCCGCCATGGCGGCGGCGGCGGCGATCGCCGGTCACCTGGTCGACGTGCGGACGCTGTTCGAATGAGTCTGCTGACCCTGGCCCTCGCCGCGGCCCAGGTCTTCGCCGCGCCGCTCGACCTGCCCGCCAAGGCGCAGATCGAGATGACCGTGGTCAAGACCCGCGAGGACCTCCGCGAAGGCGAGGCCGGCCAGCCCCTGACCAGCCGGACGGTCTACGCCAAGACGGTCGAGGCCGACGGCGAGGGCTATCGCGTCACCCTGAAGCCGACCTCGACCGAGCTGCCCAAGATCGGCCCGGCCGAGAACCAGGCCAAGGTGCAGTCGGCGCTCGAAGGCATGCTGTCACGCACCTATGTCTACAAGGCCGACGAAAGCCTGGCCCCGACCGCGATCGAGGACTGGCCCGCCGTCGTGGCCGACATGACCAAGGTCCTGCAGGCCCTCGCCGGGAACGACCCCGACGTGGTCAAGGTGATGGGCGGCATGACCAGCATGTTCGGTCGCATGAGCCCCGAGCAGGCGGCCGACCTGATGCTCAAGGAAGACGGCATGCTGAGCGCGGCGGTCAACATCGAGCTCGAGGTGGGCAAGCCGTTCACCTATGACGATCAGGTCGCCAGCCCGCTGGGCGGCGGTCCCATCAAGGCCAATGGCGTCGTCGTCGTGGAGCGGATCGACGAGCCGCGTGGCGTCGGCGTGGTGCGCTGGAGCCAGTCGATCGATCCGGAATCGGCCACGGCGGTCATCACCCAGCTCATTCAGGGGCTGATCGCCCAGATGCCGGCCGAGACGCCAAAGCCCGATTTCAAGGCGATGATGGCCAACGCCAAGCTCGAGAACACCAGCGGCTGCCTCTACGAGATTAACCTGAAGACCGGCCTGCCGGTCCGGGCCGATTGCGAGAGCAAGACCGCCATCACCGATCCCCGGTCGAGCCGGCTCAGCGGCCGCACCGAGCGCTGGGTGATCACCCAGACCCTGAAGAACTAGGAGAGGCTGGACATGCAAGCCTTCACCCGTCTCGACGGCCGCGCGGCGCCCCTGTCGCTGGCCAATATCGACACCGATCAGATCATCCCCAAACAGTTCCTCAAGACCGTCGAGCGCGAGGGTCTGGGCAAGGGGCTGTTCTTCGACTTCCGCTTTGACCCGGCGGGCAATTCGATCGACGACTTCGTGCTAAACCGCCCGGAGTACAAGGGCTCGTCGGTGTTGATCGCCGGCGACAACTTCGGTTGCGGCTCCTCGCGCGAGCACGCCCCGTGGGCGCTGATGGACTTCGGCATCCTGTGCGTGATCTCGACCAGCTTCGCCGACATCTTCAACAACAACTGCTTCAACAACGGCCTGCTGCCGGTGGTGCTGGCGGCCGACGAGGTCGCGGTGCTGATGGACGAAGCCAAGGGCGGCAACCACATGGTCAGCGTCGACCTGGAAGCCCAGACGGTGGTCTCGCCCTCGGGCAAGACCTTCAGCTTCCAGATCGATCCGGTGCGCAAGGAGAAGATGCTGAAAGGTCTCGACGCCATCGGCGAGACCCTGCAGCACGCGACCGACATCGACGTGTTCGAGAGCAAGCGCGCCATCGGCCAGCCCTGGCTGGAAAACTGAGGCGCGCTCCCTCCCCCTCGATGGGGGAGGGCCGGGGTGGGGGGGACTGCGGCGGCTCGGTTCGCGCTACATCCTGACAGGCTTCCACCCCCACCCCCGACCCTTCCCCCATCAAGGGGGAAGGGGGAGAGCTCCAGAATGACCCTGATCCTCGCCGGCTCCATCCGCATCGCGCCCGAGCGTCTCGAAGACCTGCGTCCGCACCTGGCCGCCCAGGTGGCCGGGTCGCGGGGCGAGCCGGACTGCCTGGCCTATGCGCTCACCGAGGATCCGCTCGATCCGGGGCTGATCCGGGTTTTCGAGCACTTCACCGACGAAGCGGCCTTGGCCTTCCACCGCGCTTCGCCGCATATGGCCGCGTGGCGCGCGGCCTGCGCCGAGCTCGGCGTGTACGAGCGCCGCATGTCCTCCTTCGACGTTTCCGCCTATCGCGAGATCTGAAATGGCTACGCTTCTCCTGCTCCCCGGCGACGGCATCGGTCCGGAAGTCTGCGCGGAGGTGCGCCGCGTGGCGGCCGCCCTCGTGCCCAGCCTGGTGGTCGAGGAAGCCATCTACGGCGGCGCCAGCTACGACGCCCACGGCACGCCGCTGACCGACGAGGTCCGCGACCGCGCCCTGGCCAGCGACGCGGTGCTGATGGGCGCCGTCGGCGGTCCCAAGTGGGCCGACGCCCCGCGCCACCTGCGCCCGGAAGCCGGCCTGCTGAACCTGCGCAAGGCGATGAACGTCTACGCCAACCTGCGTCCGGCCTACTGCTTCGAGGCCCTGGCCGGCGCCTCCAGCCTGAAGACCGAGCTGGTCTCGGGCCTGGACATCATGTTCGTGCGCGAACTGGTCGGCGGCGTCTATTTCGGCGAGCCGCGCGGCATCGATGTGCTGCCTGACGGCCAGAAGAAGGGCTACGACACCGCCCTCTACACCACCAGCGAGATCGAGCGCGCCGGGCGCGTGGCCTTCGAGCTGGCCCGCGGCCGCAAGAACAAGGTCCACTCGGCCGAGAAGTCGAACGTCATGGAGTCGGGCCTGCTGTGGAAGCAGGTGATCACCGAACTGCACAAGCGCGAGTATCCGGACGTCGAGCTGGAGCACATCCTGGCCGACAACTGCGCCATGCAGCTGGTGCGCGCCCCCAAGCAGTTCGACGTCATCGTCACCGACAACCTGTTCGGCGACATCCTGTCGGACGCCGCGGCCATGCTGACCGGTTCGCTGGGCATGCTGCCCTCGGCCGCCATCGGCGATCCCAACAAGCCGGGCCTGTACGAGCCGATCCACGGCTCGGCCCCCGACATCGCCGGCAAGGGCCTGGCCAATCCGCTGGCCGCCATCCTGTCGTTCGAGATGGCCCTGCGCTGGTCCCTGAAGGAAGTCGAAGCCGCCGACCGCCTGCTCGCCGCGGTCAAGGGCGCTCTCGATTCGGGCGCGCGCACCCGTGATCTTGGAGGTGAACTGTCTACTGTTCAGATGGGTGATGCGGTATTGTGTCGCATCTGAATAAGTAGAATAGCGCCGTTATTTCGGCGTTTTACAATTTCTGCTTAAGTTTTTTCGCCCAGTTCCTGCACTCATCAAATGATAAGTCGGGACCTGGGCGAAATGCGTTTCAACGACCTGAAGATATCGGCGAAGCTGGGGATCGCGTTCAGCGCCCTGATCATCGCCTTCGTGGTGTCCTCGGCGGTGGTGTTCACCAGCCTGCAGCGCATCGAGGCCGCTTCGGTCTCCAACCAGCGCAGTCTCTCCCTGGCCACCGAGGCCGAGGTGATGATGACCCTGGTGCTCGAGCAGCAGAACGCCCTGCGCGCCTACGCCCTGCTCGGCGACGCCGACTTCGCCAAGACCTACACCGAAAGCGTCGACCAGTTCGACAAGGCCCTCGACGCCTTCGAGGGCAAGACCACGGTTCCCGAACAGAAGGCCCGCATCCAGCGCCTGCGCGGCGCGATGGGCGAATGGCGCAAGACCATCGCCGAGCCGGCCCAGGCCGCCATGGCCAACGACCCGGTCATGGGCCGCATCGCCGCCGGCGAGCTGATGGGCCGCAAGAGCCTCAACGACATCCGCGCCATCCAGGACGAGCTGACGGCCGCCGCCAGCGAGCGCGTGGCCCTGCGCGCCAAGGAAATGAAGCAGGCCATGGACATGGCCATCCTGTCGCTGGTGATCGGCGGCGTCGCCGCCCTGGTCATCGCCGGCCTGATGGGCTGGATGCTGTCGGGCACCATCGGCGCCTCGGTCGCCGCCATGACCGCCGCCATGCGCCGCCTGGCCTCGGGCGACAACACCATCGAGGTCCCGGCCGTCGGCCGCAAGGACGAGGTCGGCCAGATGGCCCAGGCCGTGCTGAGCTTCAAGGACGCCGCCATCCACAAGCTGCGCCTGGAAGACGAGGCCGTCGAGCAACGCCGCCTGACCGAGGCCGAACGCGCCCGCGTCGAGGCCGAGAAGGCCCGCAAGGCCCAGGAGGACGCCATCGCCGTGTCGGCCCTGGCCGAGGCCCTCGGACACCTGTCGAACGGCGACCTGACCTTCCGCATCACCGCCGCCTTCGCCCCCGACGCCGAACAGCTGAAGACCGACTTCAACGCCGCCGCCGCCCGCCTGGAAGAAGCCATGCGCGGCATCAACGGCGCCGCCGGCGGCATCCGCGCCGGTTCGGAAGAGATCGCCCAGGCCTCCGACGACCTGTCGCGCCGCACCGAGCAGCAGGCCGCCAGCCTGGAAGAGACCGCCGCGGCCCTCGACCAGATCACCGCCACGGTCCGCAAGACCGCCTCGGGCGCCAAGGAAGTCTCCAGCCTGGTGGCCGGCGCCCGCACCGGCGCCGAGCGCTCGGGTCGCATCGTCGACCAGGCGGTCGGCGCCATGGCCAGCATCGAGCAGTCCTCGGGCCAGATCGGCAACATCATCGGCGTCATCGACGAGATCGCCTTCCAGACCAACCTTCTGGCCCTGAACGCCGGCGTGGAAGCGGCGCGGGCGGGCGACGCGGGCAAGGGCTTCGCGGTCGTCGCCCAGGAAGTCCGCGCGCTCGCCCAGCGTTCGGCCGAAGCGGCCAAGGAGATCAAGGGCCTGATCTCGACCTCGACCCAGCAGGTCGAGGCCGGCGTGTCCCTGGTCGGCCAGACCGGCGAGGCCCTGCGCGCCATCGTCGACCAGGTGGCCAGCATCGACGCCCTGGTCGGCGAGATCGCCGCCAGCGCCCAGGAGCAGTCCACCGGCCTGCACCAGGTGAACGTCGCGGTGAACCAGATGGACCAGGTGGTCCAGCAGAACGCCGCCATGGTCGAGGAAGCCACCGCCGCCACCCACTCGCTGAAGGGCGAAGCGGGCGAGCTGGCCGTGCAGGTCGGCCGCTTCAAGGTCGCCGGCGCCGCCATGGCCGCCTCGGCGCCCCGGGCCGCCACCCCGGCCTCGCGCCCGGCCGCCAGTCCCGCCCGCGCCGCCCAGGCCCGCGCCGCCGCCTTCGCCACCGAAGGCTCGGCCGCCCTGGCCGTCGACAGCTGGGAAGAGTTCTAGGACTTGATCCTCCCCCTCCGGGGGAGGTGGCCCGTAGGGCCGGAGGGGGAGCGTCTACGGACGCTCCCCTTTTTCGTTCCTGACCCCTCTCTCTTCGAGAGAGGGGTCAGGTTTTCCTAGGCCGCCGCCACCGCGCCCGTCGTCCGGCGCAGGCGCCAGAAGCGGATGGTGCGCAGGGCGCTTTCGCGGGGCAGGGCGGCGTAGAGCTCGCCGTACGCCTTGGCCTTGCCCATTACCTCGTCGGACGGATCCAGGATCAGCAGGGCGAAGGTCAGGAACAGGGCGCGGTCGAAGTCGGCCGCCTTGCAGACCACGGCCAGGCCGTCGAGCTCCTTGCGCTCGAGGATCTTGCGGGCGGTGTGGAAGTCGATGTCGGCCATGTCCGACAGGGCGCAGAGGAACAGGCTGGTCTGCTTGGCGCGCAGCATGCTGGCCAGGGCCTGGGGCGTGATCCGTCCCCGGGCCTTGATCAGGCCAAGCTCGTGCATGGCCGCGTCGTAGTCGGCGGGCAGAGCGCCGTCGCGGGCGGCCAGGCGGTTGCGGCCGGCGGCCAGGGCCGCCTCCAGCACCGCCGGGTCGACGCTCTCGTTGCGGGCCATGATCCGGTCGCGCAGCCGCGCCTCGGCCACGAAATACATCTCGTTGAGCAGGTCGATCGGCAGGCTCTGGCGGTCGATCACCGCCTCGTGCAGGGCCGGGTTGGCGGCGGCGCGGTCGACCACGGTCTCGTGGGCGGCGCGCGACAGCTGCGCGCCCTCGTTGCGGATCAGGACGCCCAGGGTGTCGTCGTCGCCGCGCGCGACGATGGCGTCGGAGACGGCGCTGGGCACGTGGGCCCGGCTGGAGATCGCCCGCAGGTGCTCCTGGCCCTGCGTCTGGGCCACGTGCAGCAGGTCGGCGTCCGACAGCGGGGTCGCGCCGGTCAGGATCGGGCGGGCCACGGCGATGCTGTCGGCGGCCAGGTTGCGGGTCAGGCTCGGCGGCGGCGCGGCCGACTGGCCCAGGCGCTCGGCCAGCTCGACGCGCACGGCCTCTTCCATCTCGCCGGCCAGCTGGCCCATCACCTGGTCGAACAGGCCCATCTCCACCGCGCCGTGGTCGTCGGCGGTGAAGAACAGGTCGGTCACCCCGCGCAGCAGCTCGCGCCGCTTGGCGCTGGAGGGCTCGTCGGCCAGGGCGATCAGGTCATGCAGCCGCGATTGCAGCATCAGAAATCGCTCTCCTGGGCGGTGGTCTTCTTCTTCCGCGACGCCGAGGTCGACATGTCCCGGCCGGCGTCCCGGGCGGCCTCCGCCAGCCAGTCGGCCGAGCCGTGCTGGGGCTCGTCGTCAGCCGGCGCGGTGGCCACGGCGGCCGGGTCGACCGCCATCAGCACCGTGTTGGGCGGGCCGGGGGCGGCGATCTGGTCGGGGGTCAGGCCGAACATCCGGCCCACCGAATAGGTGCGCGGCGCCAGGCCCTCGGCGGCGCGCGGATTGGCGTAGGCCGGCGCGGCGGCGACCTGCGCCGGGGCGGGGAGGGGGAGGGGAAGGGGCTGCGGCGTCTGGACAGGCGGCGGTCCACCGGCCAGCTCGCTCGAGGGATAGACGCGCGGCGCGGCGGGCGCGATCGGGGCGGCGGCCACGGGCGGGCTGTAGAGGCTGGTCGGCAGGGCGCCTTGGGGAACCTGCGCAGGCGCAACCCGCGGCGGGCCTTGCGGACCGTAGCGCGGCTGCGGTTGGACCTGCTGCGGGGGCGGCGGCGCGGCCGGGGCGTTGGCGTAGCCGGCCCAGGCGGCGATCGGCGCGGGGCGCTCGACGGCGCGGGAAGCGGTCTGCGCGGCTTGCGGCGCCGTGGGCGCTTCCACCTTGCCGGCCCAGCCCAGCATCGGCCCGCGATAGGCCGAAGCGGCGGCCTGGGCGCGCGGGCTGCGCGGCCCGTAGCGGCTCTCGCGCGCGTCCTCGGCGTGCGCCGGAACGGCGACGCTGGCGAGCAGCAGCAGGGGCAGAACGAGGCGCATGCCGGTCCGGACGGAGTCTTGTCAGTCTGCGAACCCTAGCCGACGCCGCTTAATCGCCGCCTAACGGCGCCGTGGGCACGGTCGGGGATGCGACCGAAATCCCTCTCTCTTCGAGAGAGGGATTTACCGCCCCCGCCACCAGGCCAGCAGCCGGGCCTCGGCCGCGGCCAGGGCCGCGTGCAGCGCCACGCCCATGGCGGCCAGCACGGCCAGCGCCGCGAAGCCCCGCGCGGTCTGCAGGCGGTTGAAGCTTTCCAGCATCCGCCAGGCCAGGCCCTGGCTCGATCCCGAGCCGGCCACGAACTCGGCCGCCACCGCGCCCACCAGCGCCAGACCGGCGGCGACCTTCAGCCCTTCCAGGATCGCCGGCAGGGCCGAGGGCAGGCGCAGGCGCCACAGCCGCTGCCAGCCGCTGGCGCCGTGCAGGTCGAACAGGCGCGACAGGTCCGGGTCGGCCGCCTTCAGCCCGGCGATCGCGCCCGAATAGATCGGGAAGAAGGCGATCACGGCGGCCAGCGCCGTCACCGCCCGGCCGGGATGGTCGATGCCGGCCCAGATGGTCACCAGCGGGGCGATGGCGATCACCGGCGTCACCTGCAGGATCGCCGCGACGGGGGCGAAGGCGTCCTCGACGATCGGCTTCAGGGCCGCGCAGAACGCCAGGGCCAGGGCGATGACGGCGGCCAGGACCAGCCCCGCCAGCGCCGTCGACAGCGTGCCCCAGGCGCTGAGCGCCAGCAGCGGCCCGGCCTCGACCAGGGCCTTGGCCACCTGCGACGGCGCCGGCAACAGGTAGGCCGGCACGTGCAGGGCGCGGCAGGCGCCTTCCCAGGCCGCCAGCAGGAAGGCCACGAACAGGATGGGAGCCAGGCGGCGGGTCATCGGCCGGCCTCCAGCAGCGCGGAAACCGCCTCCACGGTCTCGCGGAACGCCGCCGTCGTGCGAAACCCCGCCGGCCGCACCAGCGGCCCCTCGACCATCACCTCGCCGGCCGCGACGCCCGGCCCCGGGGTCAGCACCACCACCCGGCCGGCCATGTAGACGGCCTCCTCGACATTGTGGGTGACGAACACCACGGCCGGCGATAGCGCCGCGCACAGGGCCAGCACGTCGTCGGCCAGGGCTCGGCGGGTGATCTCGTCCAGGGCCGCGAAGGGCTCGTCCAGCAGCAGCAGCCGAGGGGCCGTGACCAGGGCCCGGGCCAGCGAGGCCCGCATGGCCATGCCGCCCGACAGCTGGGCCGGCCGGGCGTCCTGGGCTCCGTCCAGGCCGACCTTCGCCAGCGCCTCGCGCGCCTTGGCCCGGGCCTGCCGCTTGGGCATGCCGGCCAGCTCCAGCGGCAGGGCGACATTGGCCGCGGCGCTCATCCACGGCGCCAGGGTGGGGGCCTGGAACACCACCGAGGTCTCGCCCTTGCCGGCCGCCCGGGTGACGCTGCCGCGCGTCGGCGCCTCCAGCCCGGCCAGCAGCCGCAACGCCGTCGACTTGCCGCACCCCGACGGCCCGACCAGCGCCACCACCTCGCCGGCGGCCAGCGACAGGTCGACTGGCCCCAGCGCCCGGCCGCGCGGGTAGTCGACCTCGACGGCGGAGAGGGAGGCGATCGCGTTCAATTCTCCTCCCCCGTGCAACGGGGGAGGGGGACCGGCGAAGCCGGTGGAGGGGGCGACCGCCGCTCAGAAGCCGGCCGGGCCCACCCCCCCCCCCCCCCCGCCCCCCCCCGCCCCCCCCCCCCCCCCCCCCCCCCCCCCCCCGACCCCGGTTGGGCTCTGGTCGTGCGGGAAAAGGTGGGTGGCCGTGACGTGGAGATCCAATTGGTCCGGGGCGGC